>JAFSXQ010000254.1 GCA_017444005.1 Bacteroidaceae bacterium
CTGATCTAGCGTCTTCTACGTCTCGATGGAGGACAAACTTATGCGTCTGTTCGCCACGGAGCGTATTGCCAAGGTCATGGACCGTCTGGGCTTCGAGGACGGCGAAATGATTGAGCATCCGATGATTAACAACAGCATCGAGCGTGCCCAGAAGAAGGTGGAGGAGAACCACTTCGGCGTGCGTAAGCGCCTGCTAGAGTACGACGACGTGATGAACAAGCAGCGCACCGTCATCTACGAGAAGCGCCGCCACGCCCTGATGGGTGAGCGCATCGGCATGGACATCGCCAACATGATATGGGACCGTGTGTGCAACATCTTGGAGAACAACGACTTCACCGGCTGCCGCGAGCGCTTCCTCGAAGTCTTCGCCATGGAGTTCCCCCTGTCGCAGGACCGCCTGGAGGGTGGCAACATGGACCAGTTGGCCGAGGAGGTGTACCAGAAGGTGATGGACCGCTTCAAGGAGAAGACCAACCTGATGGCCGCCAACGCCAACAAGGTCATCTCGCGCATCTACGAGAGTCCGCAGGGACAGCAGTTCGAGAACATCCGCGTCCCCGTCATGGACGGTCGCCACGTCTACCAGATCATGGTGGGCATGAAGGAAGCCTACGAGACGAAGTCGCAGGCCCTGGTGAAAGCCTTCGAGAAGGCCATCCTGCTCCACACCATCGACGAGGCCTGGAAGGAGAACCTGCGCCTCTTGGACGAACTGAAGCACTCGGTGCAGAACGCCTCCTACGAACAGAAGGACCCGTTGCTCATCTTCAAACTGGAGAGCGTGAAACTGTTCGACGACATGGTGAACCGCATCAACAACAAGACCATCAGCATCCTGATGCGCGGCCAGGTGCCCGACGTCGACGTGGAGATGCAGCAGGCCCCGGCCCAGCAGGCTCCGCGCCAGCGCCCCCAGTACACCGAGAGCCGTGCCGACCTGACCGACCCCGCACAGCGCGCCGCCGCTGCCCGCGACACCCGCGAACAGCAGGGACCCGTGCAGCCCATCGTGGCCGAGAAGTTGCCCGGACGCAACGACCCGTGCCCCTGCGGTTCGGGCAAGAAGTTCAAGAACTGCCACGGCCGAGGACTGTGAATATTTAAGGAGTTAAAGGGAAGTTAAAAGGAAGTTATGCTCGCTCCGCTCGCGGAGTTAAAAGGACGATACACTATGAAAATAGAGAGCATCATACCGCAAACTCGCAAGGGGCAAGACAATCGTCCCTTTAACTTCCCTTTAACTCCCTTTTAACTCCCTTTTAACTCCAATAAAAATGGAACCAACCCTGCAAACCTATCAGCAAATTGAGCGGGCTATCCGGCGGATGGCCGAGAACTTTCCGGCAGACAAGGATGCCGTCATGACCGACATCCACCTCCAGGTGAAACCCACGTCGGGCGAACTGCTGGCCTTCGACGACAACGACGAGGAACTGACCCGCGTCGTCGTGGAACAGTGGATAGAAGCCCCAGACGACGACTTCTACGAGCAGGCCGCCACGCAAATCTGCCATTGCCTGGACGAGATGCGCCAGCAGACCCTCGACCGGATGTCCGTCATGCACCCCTTCTCGTTCGTGCTCGTGGACGAGGACGGCGAGACCCTGCGCGACCTTTACGTCGTGGACGAGGACACCGTCATCCTCAGTTCGACCCTGCTCGAGGGGTTGGAGGAAGACCTGGACCAGTTCCTGGCCAACCTGCTGAAGACCTAACTATACACAAAACGATACAAAAGATGAGAAAACTGTTATTGACGGCTTCTGCCCTCATGCTGGGCATGGCATCGGCGATGGCCGTACCTGCCAAGCCGGGCGTGAAGAAGATGCTCACCCTGAAGGATGGCACCCGAGTGGAAGCCACCTTGCGGGGCGACGAACACGTACATTACTACCAGACGGCCGACGGACGCGCCCTGCAACTTACGGAGGACGGCTACGTCTTCGTCAACCGCGACTCGCTGGTGCAGGTCCATCGCGAGCGGCTGTCCGAGAGCAACCGCCTGCGTGCCAAGCGCCGTGAGGCCGGTGCCCGCAAGGCTGCCTACCGAGGTAAGCGCAAGGGACTGGTAATCATGGTGGAGTTCACCGACGTGAAGTTCACCTACAATCGCAACACGTTCAACGACTTCTTCAACCAGAACGGCTACACCGGCAACGGCATGGCCGGTTCCGTCCACGACTACTTCCTGGAACAGAGCTACGGCCAGTTCGACCTGGAGTTCGATGTCGTCGGCCCCGTCACACTGACCAATTCGGCCAGTTACTACGGCTACGACTCGGCCACGAAGACCTCGCACAACGACCGTGTGGCCGCCATGGTGAACTCCGTCTGCAAGGAGGTGGACAGCCAGGTCGACTACTCGCAGTACGACTGGGACGGCGACGGCTACGTCGACCAGGTCTACGTCATCTATGCCGGCTACGGTGCCGCCCAGGGTGCCGACCACACCATCTGGCCCCACGAGTGGAACGTGCGCGGCGGCGTGAGCAGTGCCTACCGTACGGCTGAAGGCCCCGCCATCGGCACGTATGGTATCTCCTGCGAACTGATGGGCGACGGCGAACACTCCAAGGGGAAGATTGACGGCGTCGGCACCTCCTGCCACGAGTTCAGCCACTGCCTGGGCCTGCCCGATTTCTACGACACCTCGGACAGCGGCACCAACTTCGGCATGGGCGATTGGGACCTGATGTGCTCCGGCTGCTACAACGGCGCCACCAACGGCTACAGCCCCAGCGGCTACACGGCCTACGAGCGCTGGTTTGCCGGATGGCTCACCCCGACGGAACTCAACAGCGGCTGCGTCGTCACCGACATGCCTGCCATCCAGGACGAACCGGTGGCCTACGTGCTCTACAACGACGCCTATCGCAACGAATATTACCTGCTGGAGAACTACCAGCAGAAGGGCTTCGACGCAGCCGGCGAAGGCCACGGCATGCTGGTGCTGCACGTCGACTACAGCGCACAGGCCTGGTCCTATAACACGGTGAACAGCGAGGCCGACCACCAGCGCATGACCATCATCCCGGCCGACAACTCGGCTTCGAGCGGCAACCACTCCGGCGACCCCTATCCCGGTTCGCGCCGCAGAACCTCGCTCACCGACACGGGCTCGCCCAAGGCATCGCTCTACAACGAGAACATCGACGGGGAGAAACTGATGCACAAGCCCATCACCAGCATTGTCGAGTTGAACGGACTCATCTCCTTCACCTTCATGGGCGGCTCTACGCTCGAGCGCCCCGATGCCCTGACGGCTACCGACGTTTCGGCCACGGGCTTCACGGCCCGCTGGGGTGCCGTGGACACGGCCAAGGACTACACCCTGCTCGTGACCAAGTACATCGACAGCAGCCAGCCCTCCATCATCTTTGAGGAGGAGTTCGAGAACTTCGTCGACGCCAGCATGAACGACGTCACCAAGACGCTCGACGACTACACCCAGATTCCCGGATGGTCGGGCGCCAACCTCTTCACCTCTGCCAACAAACTGCGCGTGGGCAAGGTGCGCGCCGCCGGCGAACTGCAGACCCCCGTCTTCGATGCGCCCATCAACGACACCACCTTTGTCTACCTCTCCGTCTACAACGCCGCCCGACTGGGCACCACCAGCCTGCAGTTGCGCCTCTACCCGATGGCCTACGGTACGCTGGATCAGTTGAAGGCCGCCGGTTACTACCTCTACCTTGACCTCGACGACGTGCCCACCATCTCGGAGGACGAACCCTACGGCATCGTGGTTGCTGCCGCCTGGGCTCCCCAGTATGGTGGCATGTGCATAGCCGTCGTGCCCGATGCTGCGGACAGCGGTGTCTACATGGACTATCTGGCTGCCACCGACGGCCGCTACGACGACGATGAGCAGGCGGCCCCCGCGCGCCGTATTGCCGCCCGTGCTGCCAAGGCCCGTCGGGCCATGCCGGTCATGCAGTGGCGCAACCAGCCCGACCTGGCGGCTTCGCCTATGGCTAAGGCTCCCCGCCGTGTGCCGCGCGAGGAGACGGAGATTTACACGTCGGCAACGAACAGTTACGTCTTCACCGACCTGGAGCCGGCCTACTACACCTATATGGTGCGCGCCAACGGCGAGAACGGTCTGGTGTCGCCCTGGAGCGAGCCCTTCATCGTCGACCTGACCACGGGCATCGAGGCCGTCCGCGAGACTCACACCGCCGCACCCGACGGTCTGTTCTACGACCTCACCGGTCGCCGCATCGCACAGCCCCGCCGCGGTCTGTACATCCACGATGGTCGCAAGTACGTGAAGTAACCTCAAACATCAAATCCCTTCTCGGGGGTGTGTCAAATTGAACGACACACCCTCTTTTTTTATTTTAACGTCAGTTCGACGAATTCCCTTCAATTTAAAATTCATGAATAATTCGTGGTAATTTATGGGCATGTCAGTTCGACGAAAATATTATTTATGAATTTTAAGTCGTGAGAAATTTGTCGAACTGACGTTACTTTAGATAATATAAATTGATTTTTGTTGTTTTCTTTGGTTTTTCATGGTTTTTCTAAACGACGCGTAGCGTAAGATTTCTCGACAACGAATTACACGGATTAGATGACTGATTGGTGTTGTTAAAAAGATTTCGCCCCGCTTCCCAGGGTAGGGGAGCGGGGCGAAGTATGTTCAGATGCTGTGGATTAGCGCATCATCTTGGGAGTGGTTCTTTCCAGGCGCGAGCCTACGAAGTGACCCTTCCAGTTCACGTTCAGGGTGTGCTTCTTGGCAACCTTCTTGGCCGTGTTGCTGACCTTGTGGGAAGCCTTGGCCTTGCTGGCGCCGCGGAAGGCCTTCACCTCGCTGGAGGTGGGCAGCACTACGCGGAAGGCGCCGTTCTGGTTAGCCAAATAGAAGGCACCGTCGTTGTAGTTGGCCATAGACTTCAGCAGACCGTCTGTGGGGAAGGTGATGACGCCGTCCTTCAGCGTACCGTACTGCGAGCCGTCGTAGTCGGCATACGACCAGATAGCGAACATGCCGTAGCCCCAGTCGAGACCAAGTTCCTGATAGGGGATGTATACCTGCTCGGGGTTCTCGGCGTGGATTTCCAGATAGTAGTCCTTCGTATCGTCCCAGTCACCCTCCTCGTTGTAGGGGAAGGCTTCGCCGTAGGCGTTCACCAGGCGATAGTGGCCGGCGGCGTCCTCGTTCTCCTGAATCTCCACCTCGTAGGTGATGGGCTCAGCCGAGAACCAGGGACCTACGACATCGTCGGTGTACAGGCCCATGCCCAGCGACTTCCAACTGAGAGCCGAGAAGACTTCGTCGCTGGTGGCGTACTCGATGCTCTCGTCGGCATTCACGAAGGTGATGTTCAGGGTCAACTTCTTGCCCTCGAGCGAACTGGCCTTCGTGTTGATGCGGGCATAGACGGCTGCACCCACGGCACCGAAGCCGGTGAACTGAGGATCTTCGTAGCCGGGTGCTAGGGTAATCCTGCCTTCGGGATTGACGCAGAAGTAGATGTCGGCACCGGTGGCATAGGGAGCCTCCAGTTTGTAGGCCGTGCCGTACTTGGCAGCGAAGGCGGCATCGCAGTCGTCGGTCTTGGTGACGCAGACGCCCTCGTACAGGGTGGTGCTCTTCTCCACGTTCAGGCGAGCGGACTGGAAGGTACCTTCGTACTTGGCCTTCCACTCGAAGTCGTCGTCGAGGTTAGCCTCGTAGGCCTTGAAACCGTCCATCTGCAGGTATTCGGGGCCGTAGCCGTAGTAGCCGGCACCGACGTAGTAGCAGACGTTGATGGTGAACAGACCGGTCTCGGGGTCGTAGAGCGAGGGAGCCTCGTCCCAGGTTACGTTCCAGCCCGAAGCACCCTCAGCCGTGCGCTTGGCGCCGTAGGCAACAAGGTCGGAAATGTAGAGGGGACCGTAACTGGAGGTGTTGTAACCCGAGTAGGTCTCGGGCAGCGACAGGACGTAGATGCTTTCCTTCTCGTCCCATGTACCGGCCATGCGGGCCTGGACACCAGCGCCGGTGAACATGCCAGCGCCCCAGTTCTCGATGAGGAACTGAACCTGGTTGGGGTTACCCGTGTTCTGGCGCATGGCTACGGCAGCACCGGGGAAGTCGCCCTTCTGCCAGGCGTTGTAGGTCCAGGTGCCGGTGTTGTCCTCACGGAAGGGCCATTTGCCCTGACCACCGGCAGCCTCGAACTCGGCAGCCGTGGTGCACCAGGGGGTGAAGGGGAGCAGCGAGGCTACGAAGTCGTAGCGGCCGCCCATGTAGCCAGACTGATAGGTGGTGCCGTCGGGGATGACCACGGAAACGGTGTCAATCATGCCACCGGCAGCCAGGATGGCAGCGGGGTCGTAGGTGACCTCGACAGCCACCGTGCCGACAGAGTCGGGGAAGGTGACGCTGGCGGGGATGTTCAGCGCGGGGGTGGTCTGCGTGATGTCGAACTTCACCTCTACCTCACCGCCGATGCTGTCGCGCTGGAGGTAGATGAAGAAACTGTTCTCGTCCTCAGACAGTTCGAGGTCGGTGGCAGCCGTTGTTGCGGGAGCGAAATAAACCAGGCGAGCGACGTCGTAGGCGTTGGTGACTACGCTGGGGTCTGCGGGATTGTATTCAGCATGCTCGTCGTGGCAGGCGGTGAGTCCTGCCAACAGGGGCAGGAACATCAGCGCTGCAAATGCTTTATTAAAAATCTTCATAATTTCTCCTTGTTTTTATTAGTGTTACTTACTGTACGGGAGTATACAGACCGCTGGGGTCGGGGTTGTTGTAGCCCTTCAGGCCCTGGTTGTTGTTCTCCTCACTAATGATGATGGTGAAGTTCATCCATGCCGGACGGCCTTCGGTCTTGAAGTTCTCGGTGGCATCCCAGTTCTTGCTGAGACTGCGGTCAACCGAGTGGTTCAGGCGCTTGTAGTCGAAGAAGGTCTGACCCTCGCCCCAGAGTTCGATGCGCTTCTGCACGAAGCAGGCCTCCACCACACCGCTGGTGGTCAGGGCTGTGCACTCGTAGTTGCTGTCGCGGAAGGTCTTCACGAAGTTGGTCAGCAACTGTGCACCGCGGGCAGCGTCCTGGTGGGCGGCAGCCTCGGCCTGGATGAGGTACATCTCCTCGATGCGCATGATGGGGTAGTCGCAGGCGGCGCCGACCTTGGAGTCGTCGGGTGTGCCGCTACCGGGACGGAACTTCATCGAGGTGTAGGTGGGGAAGTCGCCGTACATGTAGTTTTCGTCGTTCTTGGCGGTGATGAGCAGGGGCTCCAGTCCGCTCAGGTCGCTTTCTTCCGGAGCCTTGTAACTGAGTTTGCGGAAGTCGGTGTCGGCGATCTTGTCGTACAGTTCAGAGGCGATCATCGTGAAGGGGCCTGCGGCTGCGTAGCCGAAGGTGGCCTCGTTCGACATCCAACTGGTCCAGTTCAGGATACCCGACTGCACAACGTCGTCGTCGGCCGATGCGCTGGAGGCCCACATCCAGGAGTCAACGCTCATGTCGTTGAAACCGGACTTCGTGTCGAGCCACTGTGCGCGGGTCAGCGGGGTGTTGACACCCTCGGCGATGGCCTCGGCAGCGGCCTTCTCGGCCAGTGCGTACTCGGCCTTGGCCTCGGCGGTCTTGCCCGTCTCCTCCAGGTAGCCGGCGTTCCACATGTACAGGCGTGCCTTCAGACCCTTGACGCAGGCCAGGTCGGGCGTGGTCTTGTTGCTGCGGGCGTAGTTGGTGATGAGGGTGTCGGCCAGGTTCAGGTCAGAGAGGATGAAGTCGTACATGGCCTCGTGGCTGACGCGGGGGTTGTTCTGTACCTGGTCCTCGGGCGTCTCGTCGGTGACGATGGGCACGGTCAGGTAGTTGATGCTCTTGCCGAATGCGCTGTCGTCGTCGCTGCCGCCGTCGGCGTTGGTCGTCAGGTAGTCGAGACCGAACTGGTCGTTGGGCAGGAACTCATAGATGCGGGCAGCATCCAGGTAGAACAGGGCGCGGAAGGCATAGGCAGCACCCAGGTAGCCGGCGCTCAGACCCTCGGTGACGCCCTTCAGGGCACCGATGGCGTTGTTGGCCGTGTTGATGGCACCGTAGTAGTAGTACCAGGTGAAGGCGCTGTAGACGTAGCGGCGGCCCTGGTAGTTGTTGCCGGACCAACTGCTGTACCAGTTGTAGCCGCTGCTGACGACGGCCATGTCGGCGGTCATCACGTCGCGGATGTGCATCAGCGAACCGTAGCCCCAGTCGTAGTGGCGGTCGCTGCTGTAAACACCATACTTGTTCAGGAAGGCGGGCATGGCCCATACCAGCGACTCAGAGGCCTTGCTCGAAGTCTGGAGCACCTCGTCGATGACGGTGTTGGTGGGTACGGGCTCCTCGATGCAGCTGGTCAGCATGAACGTGCCTGACAATGCTGCTACTGTGAATAATTTATATACGTTTTTCATCTTCATACTCGTTTTAGAAGGTTACTTTTACACCAGCACTGATGGTACGGATCGTAGAGTAGTAGGTAGCGTTGGCGGTACCGTAGCTGAAGTTGGTGGCAGCGGTACGGGGGTCGAGACCCTGGCGCTTCGACCACAGCCATACGTTGGCAGCGTTGACATACAGTTTCACACCGTCGATCTTAGCCTTGCGCAGGACGTTGGTGGGCAGGTTGTATGCGAAGGTCAGGTTCTGCAGGCTCAGGTAACTGGCGTTGGTCAGGAAGCGGGTGCTGAGGCTGCTCGTGTACTGGTCGCCGTACTGCAGGCGAGGGATGTTGCTGGTCGTGTTCGTGGGCGACCAGGCGTTCAGCAGGTCGGCGTGGAAGTTGTCGCCGCGGCTGTTGTTGGTGGGCGAACCCATGTAGGTTGCATAGGGGCTGTCGTAGATCTTGCCGCCCAACTGGTAGGCGAAGTCTACGCCCAGTTCGAAGCCGTAGAGTTGGAAGTTGGTGTTGAAACCACCGAACAGTTTCGGCAGCAGGCTCTCGCTGACTACGTAGTCCGTGGCGTCGCTGTAGTTGGTGGTCACGCCCTTCGAGCCGTCGGCCTTGGTGTAGTACCAGGTGCTCTCGCCCGTGTTGGGGTCAACGCCGGCATACTTGGGCATGTAGAAACTACCGATGCTCAGGTTCTCGCCCAGGAACATGTTGCCGCTGGCGTAACCCTTGAACTCCTTGCCGTCGAAGTCGTAGACCGTGGCGGTCTTCTTCTCATCGGGCATGAAGGTGATTTCGTTCTTGTAGTGGGTCAGGTTCAGGCCCAGGTTCCACTGGAAGTTCTGCAGGCGCAGCACGTCGGCGTTCAACTCGACCTCGATACCGTGGTTGACCATGTCACCGACGTTGTCGTAGTAGCCACCGAAACCGCTGGAGCGGGGCAGCGAGAAGTCGTAGAGCATGTCGCTGGTCTTGCGCCAGAAGTACTCGACGCTACCGGTCAGGCGATTCTTGAACAGGCCGAATTCCAGACCGCCGTTCAGTTCGCCCACGGTCTCCCAGGTGATGTCGCGGTTACCCTTCGTCGACGAGGGGATGACGGCGGGGTTGCCACCGGAGTTAACCACCGAGTAGCGGTTGGTGTAGAGGTAACTGTCGATGTTGTCGTTACCCTGCTCACCGTAACTGAGTTTCAGTTTCAGGAAGTCGACCCACTTGGCCTTCTGCATGAACTTCTCCTGCGACATTACCCATGCACCGCTGACGCTGTAGAAGTTACCCCACCAGCGGCCGTCGTCCTTCGAGAAGCGGCTCGAAGCCTCGCGGCGGTACTGTGCGGAGAGGAAGTAGCGCAGGGCGTAGTTGTACTGTGCGCGGGCGAAGTAGGCCTCGTTGTTGTACATCGTGGTGTACGAGGCAGCGTCCGAGTTGTCGGTCACGGCACCGTTCAGTTCCAGGTTGTTGGGGTCGAACATGTTGTAGCGGCTGGCCGACAGGGTGTAGTAGTTTTTACGGTACCACTCGTGGCCGACCATGGCGCTCACGTCGTGCTTGTTGAAGTCGTGGCCCCAGTCAAGTTGCTGACGGAAGGTGTAGTCCAGCGTGCGCGAGTGTCTCTTGCCCAGGATACCGTTCTGTCCGGCGTAGTTGCCGTAGTAGGGGTTGGTCAGGTCGGTGCTGCGGCTCTCGTCGAGGTTCACGGTGTTCTGGGTGGTGAACTTGAAGTCCTTGGCAAAGCGGATTTCAGCGAAACCCGTAGCGCTCATGGCGTTGCCCTCCCAGCGGTTGATGTCGACCTGCTGGGCCTGGATGGCGTTCGAACCGGGGAAGATGGGACGTACGCTGCCGGCGTTCGAGCCGTCGGCCCAGTCGTGCATGCGGAAGCCGTTCTTCGGGTCAATCTTGATGTTGCCGTTGGCGTCGCGGATGTACAGGGGATAGATGGGGGCAATCTGGGTGGCAACGGCGAAGATGTTGACCGAACTGTTGCTCGTACCGTCGGCCAGCATCGACTGGGCGTTGTAGTGGCTGTAGTTGACGTTGGCGCCGACCTTCAGCCACTTCTTTGCCTGCAGGTCAGCCTTCAGGCGGCCGTTGATGTTCTCCATGCTGCTGTTATAGGTGATACCCTCGTTGTTGATGTAGCCGAAACTGGCAAAGAAACTGCCCTTCTCGTCCGACTTGCTCACGTTCACGTTGTACTCCTGGCGGAAGCCGTTGTGGTAGGCCTCGTCCAGCCAGTTGTCGGGCAGCAGCATGAAGTCGCCGTCTACACGGCCCAGCGTGGCGTTGGGGTTCAGTTTGCCGTTCATGCCGATCAACTGCTGGCCGGCGGGAACGTCGTACACGTTCATGCCCAGGCCGTAGTTGTTGTTCGACGTCAGGTTGCGGTTGGCCCACTGGTTAGCCTGCGAAGCGGTGTAGCCGAGTTTGTCCTGGGCGTAGTTGTTCAGGGCGCCGTAGTACATCTCGTAGTACTGAGCAGGGCTGTTCACCGTCTTGTACTCGCGGCGGGCACGGCTGTTCGAGCCCCACTTGGCGTCCAGGGTCACCTTGGCATCGCCGCGCTTACCCGACTTGGTGGTGATCAGGATAACGCCGTTGGCACCGCGCGCACCGTACAGAGAGGTGGCGGCAGCGTCCTTCAGCACGGTCATGCTCTCCACGTCGGCCGTGTTGATGGTGTTCATGTCACCGCCGTAGGGTGCACCGTCGACAACGATCAGGGGAGAGATGCCGGCACTCAGCGAACTGACACCGCGGATGCGGATGCTGGGGTTGTTGTTGGCAGGGTTACCCGTCAGGCTGTACAGTTCGACACCGGCCACGTGACCGGTCAGGGCGTCCAGGGCGTTGGTGCTCTGGATGGTCTCGATCTGCTCAGCACCCACGACGGTGGCCGAACCCGTGAAGGCCTGCTTCGTGCTGGTACCGTAGGCGACTACCATCACCTCGTCCATGGCCTTGCTGTCGACCTGCATCTCCACGTTGATGACGGGCTTCACCCGCACCAACTGCTTGATCATACCCGAGCAACTCACCTCCAAACGCTTCACGTTCGTGGGAACTGTCAGGGCGAACTTACCTTCGACGTTTGTGACGACACCCGTCTTGGTGCCCTCCAAAAGTACGGAGGCTCCTGGGATTGGCTCACCATCCTCGGCGCTGATGACGGTACCCGTCACGCGCGTCTGGGCGATGGCCAGACTTGCCATCATGAAGCAAGCCAAGAAAAGTGCAATTCTCTTTCTCATAGAATACTCTTTTACTTTTAGTTAAACATATTATAATCAGGTTTTCTCTCTCTTTACCTTCATTGTCTGATGCCAATCTCCTGCACAGAGATA
>JAFSXQ010000027.1 GCA_017444005.1 Bacteroidaceae bacterium
GCCTCGATGCCGCGTTCCGAACTGACCACACGCAGCGTGGCGGGCGAGGTGGCCTACTACGCCAGGGAGGACAAGGTGAAAGAGATATTCCGCGCCGAGTTCACCTCCACAAGCGACGAACAGACCATGCGCCAGCGTCGCGAGCAGTTCCTCGACGGCCTGACGCCCACCTCGCTGACCGAGACCTTCAACCGTCGGGGCAACAACCGCCTGAACCTGCATAATGACTTCACACTGAAGAAGCCGTGGACGTACGTCACTGCCGACTTCCGCTACGCCCATCGCGACGGCTCCATGCATTCGGCCTTCGAGGAGTGGGCCGACTCGCTCACCATCCTGCAGCGCACCGTGGGCATGAACGAGGGGACAACGTGGGGCCTCACCGCCGACGCGCAGGGAACCGTCAAGT
The DNA here is from genome assembly GCA_017444005.1 of Bacteroidaceae bacterium. Classification (GTDB taxonomy): domain Bacteria; phylum Bacteroidota; class Bacteroidia; order Bacteroidales; family Bacteroidaceae; genus Physcousia. The sequence goes on from JAFSXQ010000027.1 coordinate 410, forward strand.
TCCGCCGCCCCAAGCAGCACATCTCCTATTACGCTGCGGTGGGCCACGAAGGCGACAAGACGGAGGAGGCTACGCGCTACGAGACAAGTTCCATGTCGACCCTCCGACATAATGCGAACGATGTCCGCAAGCGCACGACGTGGAGCGCGATATGGCTCTCCTATCACAAAGAACTGGCTCACGACCTGACACTGTCGGTAGGCGACAATGCAAACGTCACAGTGACAGACAACCACGACTGGCTCTATCATCCCGACACACTTCTGTTGCCCTCGCAATTGGACGTCCTCACGGCCATCACCGACCCCGCGAACTCCTACGACCTCCACCGCCGCCGCTGGGAGCACAAACCCGGCGTGAGCCTGTCCAAGCACGGTACCTACATGCACCCCCAAATCCACATGACCATCGGCTATCAGCGGTGGAGCATCGGCATGGGCGTGCCCGTCGTCCACGAACGGCTCAGTTATCAGCGCGGCGTGATTGATACCATAGCCCGACAGACGACCCTCATCCTGGACCCCAGCGCCTCATTCCGCCACGTATGGAAGGGCGGCAAGCGCGACATCAAACTCCACGCCAGTTACAAGAACGCCCCTGCAGAACTGCTCGACCGCATCGACTGGCGCGACGACAGCCGTCCCCTCGTCGTCAAACTCGGCAACAGCCACCTGAGGGGCGCGGCAATGACATCGTTCAGTGCCAGTTACTACGACCATACGGGCCCCCGCCAAGGCATGTACTACCTGGATGCCAAGTTCGACTACCTCCATCGCGCCGTCTCGCAGTCCGTCACCTACGACCCCGTGACTGGTGTCTATACCTACAAGCCCATGAACATCAGCGGCACCTACACGGCCAATGCCAACTTCAGCACCGACCGCAGTATCGGCCAGAAGCGCTACTGGACGTGGCACGTCAATGCCGGTGTCGACTGGAACCACGCGAAAGACCACGCCATGCTGGCCCCTGTGCTCGACGGTTCTCCCGTCGAGACTGCAAGCCACGTGAACACCGTCAACACCCTCTTCCTGATGACCGCCGCCCACATCCAGTACGACCACAAGGGTCTGAACCTTCGTGCCCTGGGTGAGATACGTTGGCGCCACTCCGAGGGACAGATGCGCGACTTCGCCGTCCTCAACGCCTACGAATACGAGTATGGTCTGACTGCCCGCTACACCACACCTGAACTCGGTAAGAAGGTCGGTGCCCTGACCCTCGCGGCCGATGGCATGATGTACAGCCGCCGGGGCTACGGCAGCCGCCTCCTCAACACCGACGACTTCGTCCTCAACGCCTCCGTTAGCCAGCCCCTGCTCCGGGGCAAACTCATCCTGCGCCTCGAAGCCTTCGACCTCCTTGGTCAACTCTCCTGCACGCAGTACGAGGTGAACGCCCTGGGCCGTACCGAGACGTGGTACCGCTCCCTGCCCCGCTACCTGATGCTCCATCTGGTCTATCACTGGAACCGCAACCCCAAGCGCGACCGTTAGCACACACACAGTTTTTCACAGACAGTATTTAGTTAGTAAAATTCCCGCCCGTGGCCCGTGAGGGTCGCGGGCGGGAGCGTTGTGTGGCAACAGATGCATAATGAGAGCAAAAACGCCATTGCCCAGGTGTTTCAGGCACTGGAGAAGAAAGGCTACTTGGCACACGAACCGAAGGGACGCGGCTTCGTTTATCGGCCTATCGTGGATAAGCAGGCATACGGACGAGGGCGGTTGTCGAGCGTCATCAATCGCTTTTTTAGTGACTCGTACATGAGTGTCGTTCTGCTGGCAATCCTTGTGGTGAGTCCGCTGCTGCCGCTCATACCGCTGCATACAGATGAGCCGACAACCTTTGACGGGGTACTTACCAAAATTGAGGGGCCACTATTGAGCCTGTCAACTTCTGAGAATGATACTGATGCCACGCTCGCTGCACAAGAAGACGAGAATGTTGCATCGGGGCTTTGGGTGCGCTACCTGGCATACATATATATAATAGGTATAGCCGTCGCGCTCGCTGTTTACATGTGCCGGTTGCTGACTCTGACGCGTGTCATGCGCCGTAGCCGTCGCATATCCCATCCGATAGTTCCTAAAGATGTCCGGCTCATGCTGGATATGCGTATCAAACAACCCAGCAGTTGGATGCACTGGATTTTCATCGGACCTATCGACCTGAAGCAGAACGCCGATGCTGTTCTCAGACACGAACTGGCACATGTGAGGCTAGGCCATTCGTGGGACGTGCTTCTCTGCGACCTCACATGCCGCCTGCTTTGGTGTCTGCCCTTCGCCTGGATGTTGCGCGGGGACTTGGTGGATGTGCATGAGTTCCAGGCAGACGAGGCGGTGCTGCAAGGAGGAGTGACGCTGGAAGATTACGAACGGCTGTTGGTGCGCAAAGCGGTACAAACGCAGTTCCTCCCCATCATGAACACGTTACGCCGTGGAGCCGTGAAGAAACGTTTCGCCATGATGTACAGCGGTCGTTCTTCCCGTTGGTCACGGCTCAAACTGTTGTATCTCGTCCCTGCCCTCGCAGCCTGTCTGTGGGTGTCAGCCAAGGCCGAGGAGTACAAGACCTATCTCAACGGAAAACTCGTGACGCAGGAAGATTTGCAGGCCATTGATTCGAACACCATCGAGCATGTGGACGTGCTGAAGAGCCAAAAAACGATATACATTGAAACATCCGACACGCCGGAACAGATGCCCCAATTCCCCGGTGGCGACGCGGCCATGCAGCAATACATATCCCGGCACATACGTTATCCGAAAGCCGCTATCGAGAGTGGCGTGGAGGGAACCCTCATCGCGGAGTTCACCGTTGAGGCTGATGGGAGCATCACTAACGTGAATGCCTCGGGACCTTCGTCTTCAACAGACAAAAGCAATATCGTGGTGACGGCTTATCGCCCCAGCAGCGTGTCCGCTTCGGGCAAAGATGAGGGCATTCGCGCCTTGCAGGAATTTACGGAGGAACTCATCCGGGGTATGCCCCCGTTTGAGCCTGGGCGACAACAGGGCAATGCTGTTCCTACTAAAGTGACCTTGCCCATCACGTACCAACTTAACTGATATAATCCAATCTTATTATTAACCTTTGTGGAATCCGTCAGAACGACGGACAGCCATTACTATGCCCTAATAAAAACTATGAGAAAGATTTTAGCAACAATGACGGCCTTTGTGCTGACGATAGCAGCACAGGCACAGAGAGACACTATCGGTGTGTCACAGTTTACGGCGATTTATCGCTATGAGTGTAAAACTACTGATGCCGACGGACAGCCCGTAACGGACTCGATGTACATTGCAGTACAGACATCGGGCGGCATCACAAAGAGTTTCCCTTACGAAGAGTACGACAGACAGAAGAAGGGTGGCTCGCGCATCGCTGACGGCTATCTGGCTGCCCAAATGCACATGGGTACCGTCTTCACGAACTACCCCGAAAGCAGAATCACAACGCAAGAGATGCTCTATCCGTATCGCTACATGACGGACGAGCCATTGGAAAAGCAGAACTGGAAACTGACGAATGGACAGGACACCATCAGCGGCTACGCTTGTCAGTCGGCCACGGCTAAGTATCACGGCCTGA
>JAFSXQ010000028.1 GCA_017444005.1 Bacteroidaceae bacterium
CCAGTTCCCGCCGTCCGTTGTGATAGCCCAGGTGGAGGTCGCTGGCCATCACGACACGATAGGACCGGGACACCGGTTTCCGCGACTCGATAGTGAGCGGCACCCGCACCTTGTGGCGGTAGTGCAAGCGACCATAGAGGAACGTGCCAAAGAGCACCAGCAGGAGGCACAGGGCGGTAGTCCCGTTGGCATAGAGCCACGAACGGGGGACGAGGTGGCACAGGCGTCCCAGGTCGAGCACGAGGAAGAGCAGGACCACATAGAGCAGGACGATGAGCGACGAGGTTCCTATGTTATAAATAACGCGCGCAAGGGGCATGGGTAGCACATCGAGCCGAGGCTTGACAGCATAGAAGAGCAAGGAGAAGCAGGCCACAGCGAGAACCAGGACGAGCGACTTCCACACAGCACCAAAGGGCAGCAAGACCCACACGTGCCAACCGACATAGAGCAATCCCAACAGGGGGATGAACATTATCAACAAAAGAACTAACGGATTCATGAGGATGCGAATAATTATGTTTTGTCCGCAAAGATAAGCATTTATTCGCATATTTTTCGTATCTTTGTAGCAAGATTAACACTTAAAAACAAAAATGATGTCGGGACTGAAACCAAATATCCTCGGGTTCCTCATTCTATTGCTGCAAACGGGCCTGCTGAATGCCCAGGAGTGGATAAGCGCCCCCACCAAAGGGGAGAGTATGCCCGTCTTCCTGCGCACCTACCGCATGGCGAAGCCCGTCCGCAAGGCTACCATCCACGCCAGCGCACTGGGCGTGTATACGCTCTCGGTCAACGGAAAAGAAGTTGACGACGACCAACTGAAGCCCGGATGGACGGACTATCGCAAAGAGATTTTCTATCAGACCTACGACATCCCCCGTTCGCTGCTGAAGGCTGACACGCTCCGCATCGAGGCACAGGTCAGTCGCGGATGGTGGGCCGGTGGCATATCGCGCGGCATCTATGGCCGGAACGTGCGCAATGCCTTTACCTGCTGGATTGAACTCACGTACAAGGACGGCACGACGGAGCGCCTCGCCACCGATGCCACATGGCTGTGCGCAACCGACGGTCCCCTGCAGATGGGCGACATCTACAACGGAGAGACCTACGACGCACGGCTATCCCCCACCCGTTGGCAGCCCGTCGCCATCAACACGGACAACAAGGGCGTACTCATTCCCGAAATGGGTCCCAAGGTGAAGGTGCGCAAGCCGGAACTCTGGCGGAAGCCCCAAGAAACCACGCTCTACGAAGGTTCCCGCCCCACGGGCACCACCTACGGCCAGATAAATGTCGTGCACACTCTTCCGGCGTTCTCGTCGACCACCTTAAAGAAAGGACAGACGCTGCTTCTCGACTTCGGACAGAACATGGTTGGATGGCCGGAGTTCACCGTGCGGGGCGCACGCGGCACGGAACTGACCTGGAAGTTCGGCGAGATGCTGAACTACAACGGCGACGAGGCTCGGCTGGACAAGGGGCCGGCCGGAAGTCTGTGGACCTACAACCTGCGCACGGCCAAGGCCACGCTACGCTACATCCTGCGGGGTGACGGAAGGGCCGAGACCTACCATCCGCGTCACACCTTCTTCGGTTTCCGCTATGCCGAACTGACGGCCACCGCCGACGTGGAGGTGCTGCGCGTCGTGGGGCAGGTTGTCGGGAGCAACATCCGCGAGTGGGGCGATTTCGCCTGCAGCAACGCCGACATCAATCGGCTCTACAGCAATGTTTGGTGGAGCCAGCGAGGCAACTTCCTGAGCATCCCCACCGACTGCCCGCAACGCGACGAGCGACTGGGGTGGACGGGCGACACGCAAATATTCTCCACCACGGCACTTTACAACTCCGACGCGAAGGACTTCTACCGAAAATGGATGCGCGACATGCGCAACAGCCAGCGTGAGGACGGCGCCTACTGCTGCACGGCCCCCGCGGCCAACATGTGGGGCTATGGCGGCAGTGCCTGGGGCGACGCGGGCATCATCGTGCCCTGGAACGTCTACGTGATGACGGGCGACCGGGAAATCCTCGCCGAGAACTACGAGAGCATGAAGCGCTGGATGCAACATTGCGCCGACCAGAGCGAGCCGGGATGGCAGCACATCGGCGCCGAGACAGACTTCGGCGACTGGCTGGCCTACAAGGAAGTGGAGAAGCGCTATGTGTCATACGCCTACTATGCCCACACCAGCCAACTCATGGCCGAATTTGCCCACCTGCTGGGCAAGTCCGGCGATGCGGAGCATTACAGGCGACTGCACGAGAACATCGTTAGCGAGTTCCAGCGGCGCTACGTCACCGACGGCGAAATCAACACAGGGCGCGACACACAGACGGCCTACCTGCTGGCCCTGCACTTCGGCCTGCTCACCGACGGCCAGCGCCCGACCGCCATCCGCTCGCTGCGCCGGAACATCGAGGCCAACGGCTACCGCCTCTCCACGGGTTTCGTGGGCACGGGCATACTGATGGAGACCCTGACCGAATGCGACATGA
>JAFSXQ010000255.1 GCA_017444005.1 Bacteroidaceae bacterium
GGAGAGAACAGAATAAATGGCCATAAAACGCATCTTTCAAAAGTACATACTCCCCTCCCTCAAGAGGGGGTGGGGGGTGGGGGCCCTATTGGTAGCCGCCTGCGCCAGCATCGGCAGCCCAGACGGCGGGCCGTACGACGAAACGCCGCCGCGTGTCGTCCAGTGCTCGCCCGCCAACAAGGCCACCAACGTGGACCAGCGCAAGATAAGCATCCTCTTCAACGAATACATCAAGATGGAGAATGCCAGCGAGAAGGTCGTCGTCTCACCGCCCCAGATAGAGATGCCCAACATCCGAGCCGCAGGCAAGCGGGTGAAGATCGACCTCTACGACAGTCTGCAGGCCAACACCACCTACACGGTCGACTTCTCGGACGCCATCGTCGACAACAACGAAGGCAACCCGCTGGGCAAGTACACCTACTCGTTCAGCACCGGTTCCGAGATCGACACGATGGAGGTGTCGGGCACCGTGCTTAATGCGGAGAACCTGGAGCCCGTGAAGGGCATACTCGTCGGTCTGCATCCGGCCGACTCCACGTATCACGACTCGCTCTTCCAGACAGCGCCCCTCGTGCGCGTGGCCCGCACCAACGGCAGCGGACAGTTCACCATCAAGGGCGTCAAGCCCGGCCAGTACCGCGCCTTCGCCCTGCAGGATATGGACGGCAACTACTTCTTCAACCAGAAGAGCGAGGTCGTGGCGTTCGACACTGTGGTGCACACAACGTCGCAACGGCCCGACATCCGTCCCGACACCGTGTGGATTGACACGACCACCATACAGAAAATACGCATGGTGCCCTACATCCACTACTATCCTGACGACATCGTATTGCGGACGTTCCTCGAGGCCGGGCAGGACAAGCACCGACTGAAGGAGGAACGGAAGACGCCCGAGTCGTTCACCCTCTACTTCACCGCTCCGCAGGACTCGCTGCCCCGCATCGAGGGCTTCGGATTCAATGCCGACAGCGTGCTGATACCCGAACCGTCGGAGCACAACGACACCATCACCTACTGGATCACCGACACGCTCGTCTCCTATCCCGACACGCTGGCCTTCGCCCTCACCTACCTCGACACCGACACACTGGGCGTGGACCAGTGGCGCACCGACACCCTGGAGATGGTGGCCAAGGAGACCCACGCCAAACAGGAGAAGGACCGGCTGAAGAAGAGCGAGGACTGGGTGAAGGACCGCGAGAAGGCCCTGAAGAAGGGGCGCACCGTCGACCCCAACGAGGTGAATCCCTACGAGGTCACCTACATGACCATGCAGGCTGCTCCGGCAGGCTCCATCGACCCGAACCAGAACGTAACGCTCACCTTCTCCGAGCCCATCGCCCAGGTCGACACCTCGCGCATACAATTCCTGATGAAGGTGGATACCCTCTACGTCCCGGCCCCCTACCTGCTCGAACCCATCGAAGGGCAGATACGCAAGTGGCGGCTCTTTGCCGAGTGGGAACCCCAGGGACAGTACCGCCTCGTTGCCGACAGCATCACCTTCCTCGGCTCCCTCGGTCACTATGCCAACAGCATCCGGCAGGAGTTTCGTGTGCGCTCGCTCGACGAATATGGAGCCATCTTCGTCAACCTCACCAAGGTTACCTCCTCCGACAGCGTCGACTACATCGTGCAGTTGCTCAACAAGAGCGACAAACCCGTGGCCGAACTCGTGGCCAACGAAGAAGGACGCGCCGACTTCTACTACCTGAAGCCTGCCGACTACTACATGCGCCTGATTGTCGACCGCAACCGCAACGGCAAGTGGGACACCGGCGAATATAAGTCGGGAACGCCGCCCGAAGAGGTCTACTACTTCCCGCAGCCCATCCCCCTCAAGGCTAAGTTCGAGATAGAACAGGACTGGGACTATCAGGGCATCCCCCTCGCCAAGCAGAAGCCCAAGGCCATCACCAAGCAGAAGGCCGACAAGGAAAAGACCGTGAAGGACAAGAACCGGAAGCGCGAGGAAGAGAAACGGAAAGGAAAATGAGAGAAGTTGAAAGTTGAAAGTTAAACCAAACGGATAAACAGCATTCTAAATAAATAGAAGCACTGAAGGCCATAAAAGACAGAACAGCATGAAGAAGTATATCACCACCCTGCTGCTGTGCGCAGCCCAATTTTCAACTTTCCGCTCGGCTCTGCCGCTTGGCTCGTCCAAGAACTTTCAACTCCCCCTCTCGGCCCAGTGTCCTGTCCAGAACACAGCGTTCCAGGATGGGGAACGGCTGGAGTACAAACTCTTCTTCAACTGGAAGTTCATCTGGAAAACGGCCGGCTCGGCAACCCTCACCACTCGGGCCTCCACCTATCAGGGACGCCCCGCCTTCCAGAGCGACCTCATCACACGCACCTCGGGCCGCATCGACCGCTGGTTCTGCATGCGCGACACGTTGCGTTCCATCGTCTCCACCAACATCGTGCCGCTCTATTACCACAAGGCATCGAACGAAGGCGGGAAGAACCGCTTCAACCGCATCACCTACAGTTATCAGGGCGGAAAGACCCTGACCCACCAATACTACCGCAGTCCGAAGGGCAACATCACCGAGGTTGACCACCAGGCCGTCGGTTGTGCCTACGACATGCTTTCCATGATGCTTCGGGCCCGTTCCTACGACCCGAATCAGTTTGCGGTCGGCCAGCGCATCCCCTTCCAGTACGTCGACAATGCCAACCTGAAGACCGAGACGCTCATCTACCGCGGCATCCGTGAGTTCACCACCGAAGACCAGCAACCCGTCACCTATCGTTGCCTCGTGTTCTCGTACGTGGAGAAGAACGAGAAGGGCAAGGAGAAGGACGTCGTCACCTTCTACATCACCGACGACCTCAACCACATCCCCGTCCGTCTCGACCTCTTCCTCCGCTTCGGCATCGCCAAGGCCTACCTGCAGAAAGCCACTGGTCTCCGCAATCCCCAAACGAGCATTGTGAAGACAAAAAAATAAGGCAAGTTGCGAAACCGACGAACGTCAGTCTCGCAACTTGCCTTGTAAAAAGCGGTTGTACACTCTCTCTTATCTCTCGGCCCGCATCGGATTATGCAGGAAGTCGGCGTATGCCATGCGGATGCCGTCCTCCAGTTCCGTCTTGTAGGTCCAGCCCAGGGCCGTGGCCTTCGAGACGTCCAGCAACTTACGCGGTGTGCCGTTCGGGCGCGTCGTGTCCCACTCTATCCGGCCTTCATAGCCAACCACCTTGGCCACCAGTTCGGTCAGTGCCTTGATGGTCAGTTCCTTGCCCGTACCGGCATTCACGGTTTCGTTCCCGCTGTAGTTATTCATCAGGAAGACGCACAGGTTGGCCAGGTCGTCCACATAGAGGAACTCGCGCAAGGGTGAACCGTCGCCCCAGCAGGTAACACTGTCCAGCCCAGCCTCCTTGGCCTCGTGGAAACGGCGGATAAGTGCCGGCAGCACGTGGCTGTGTTCGGGATGATAGTTGTCGTTAGGCCCATACAGGTTCGTCGGCATCACGCTGATGTAGTCCGTACCGTACTGACGGTTCAGGAACTCGCAATACTTCAGTCCGCTGATTTTTGCCAGCGCATAGGCCTCGTTGGTCTTCTCCAACTCACCGGTGAGCAGGCAACTCTCCGGCATCGGCTGCGGGGCCAGGCGCGGATAGATGCACGAACTGCCCAGGAA
>JAFSXQ010000256.1 GCA_017444005.1 Bacteroidaceae bacterium
AAGTTCACCGAACGGACCACGGCCTACCTGCCCGCCGTGTCGTCGCTGGCCATCGCCTTCATCGTGCTCATCGTCATCTCAGCGAATGCACAGAAACTGCTCATGGGCGGCATGGTTATCATCCTCGTGGTGGTGCTCCACAACCTCTGCGGTCTCAGTCTGGGCTGGCTCATCGGTCGACTGCTGCGCCTGCCCGATGCCAAGCGTCGCGCCATCAGCATCGAGGTGGGCATGCAGAACAGCGGACTGGCCTCCAGCCTCGCCACGCTCCACTTCGCTGCCTATCCCATGGCCACCATCCCCGGTGCCCTGTTCAGCGTGTGGCACAACATCAGCGGTGCCATCGTCGCCCGCCTGTATGCAAGAACGGTTTAAGTTCACTCGCTTTTGGCATATTTAACGCCCCAATCGCATTAAGTTCACAAAAAAAGTATTATCTTTGCAGCGAGAATTCAAGCGCATAATGTTATGACAGCAGCCAAAAAGAGACAAGTCATGCAGGAGATTGGAAGGACGGCAAGGAGTGTCGCCCCATTGGCGAAACGTATTCTGCTGTTTGGGTCTCAAGCCCGTGGAGATGCCCGTGAGGATTCCGACTGGGATATTCTGGTGCTGTTAGACAAAGATCGCATAAGGCTGGAGGACATTGACAATGTATCCTATCCTTTGCGTGAACTTGGCTGGGAACTTGGCGAAGACATTAACACCGTCCTTTATACCGTAGATGACTGGGCTAAGAATTCATTTACCCCTTTTCATAAAAACGTAGAAGCAGAAGCCATTGCATTATGAGTCTTAATCAAGAAGAAAGAACCGCCATTGTTACTTATCGGCTCGAGAAGGCCGAGAGGGCATTTCAGCAGGCTAAGGTCAATCTGCCTTTGCAGACGTGGGAGGTCATTGCCAACCGAATCTATTATGCTGCATATTATGCTGTATCTGCATTACTAATTGCCAATGGACATCCCGCTGTCAAAGGCCATGACACAATAGTGCGAATGTTCGGACTCCATTTTGTGAAAACAGGATTGTTTACTCCCGAAGAGGGAAAACTGTACAACAAACTTTATACGCTTCGTCTTACAGGTGACTATAATGATCATTACAATCTCGAGGAAGAAGATGTGCAACCACTTGTCCAGCCAGCAGAAGAACTAATAGCAAAGGTTTCTGCTATGGCGAAACAGTCTCTGGAGAGTCACGATTGACCTTCGGTCTTTGTTTTCTCGCCAAGGCAAAATGCAAGCACTTTGCCCTTCTGGCTTAACGAAAACACTCGTAAATCTGTCTGAAAACACTCGTAAATCTGTCTGCACTATTGTACGGGCGCAAGGTTTTGGCTAACTTTGCACCCGTAATTATTTATTCAGACAAGACTATGCAAACATCCACAATCATCCTCATGCTGGTCGGCATCGTAGCGGTGCTGACGGCACTGGTCGTCGTTCTGCTCTGGCAGAATCACCGCAAGGACGAGGACCTCAGGCAGAAGAACGACGTCATCATCCACGAGGTGCGCCGCAACCAGTCGCTCATCGACAAGGCCGTGGCCCAGGGCATCAACCGCGCCGCCCTGTTCTGACCGTGCGCAAAGAGAAACCACATATTTTTAGTATTAACCCATTAAAAAGTAAACAGCATGAACGAAAAGAGATTTTCATTTGTGAGCATGTCGGGCCTCCGCGCCCTGATGTGCGCAGTGCTTGTGGCTGTGGGCTTGGCGGCCTGCACCACGCACGACGACAACCCCGTCATTAACCCACAGGATGTGGCGAAGGAAATCGTGGGCCAGTGGATTATGATCAACGACATCCCGGCCGACGCGGACTTCAACCTCGAGGACTTCGAGATTGACGACGACTTCCCCGTCGCCCTCCTGGACGACCACAAGGAGGTGGCCTACCTCAGATTTAACGAGAGTGGCGAAGGTATGTTCATTTACTTCAACGTTGACAAGACCAACGTGCCCATCGGCTCCGAGGATGACGAAGACATGCAGATGTCCGTCCTCTTCGACTACACCGTGCAGCCCGACGGCACCATCAAGGTTTTCAACATGACGGACGTTGAGGGCACTGAGGACAACGAAGACCTGACCTTCCGCTACGACAACGGCAGCCTGATTGCCGACGACGGCGAGACGCAGTTCACGCTCCACCGCGTCAGCGACGACGAGGCCGCGCAGATGGAGACGTGGCTGGAGTTCTTCGGCAGAAAGGGTGCCGCCGACTGGAACATCAACACGGAGGACATGCTCTTCGGCGCACAGCGCACGCGGGTCCCCGCCCTGACCGTCGACAACTGGCAGGACCACGAGGACATCTTCATCTACGTGCAGAACGGCGGCGACCAGGACATCTACGACGCCGAGACCGGCAACCATGTGTTCGGATTCGAGCACCACAAACTGCCCTGGTCGCGCGGTGCCAACGAGAGCCCCAACCTGCCCGAGAGCATCTGGAAGGAAGTGTGGAACGACGGCGTGAAGGAGGGCAACCCCTGGCGGCTCGCCATGATGCAGATTGGTGAGAACTCCACCAAGAACGGCAACTTCCTCGCCTTCTACAACAAGTACACCGGCGTGCTCCGCTTCTTCTTCTATGTTCACGAGGGCATCACCTCCAACGGCTCGACCCACTGGTGGGGACTGCAGATGAACGACCTGCTGGCCTCGCGCTCCGTCTTCCGCTACGGCGTGCCGCTCGACCGCAACATCACCAACGCCGCCTCGAAGGCCGCGCTCAACCAGCCCGACTTCATGGGCCAACTCGTCACGCCCTGGGTGGCCAACAACTTCAACGGCGCCAGCCTGCCGCTGCAGGCCGGATGGTGGGCCTACGACCTCGACCTCTCGCTCTATCGCGGCAGCGAGGCCACCATCAGCACCATCGGCGACCGTGACAACGCCCTGCTGATGAACCTCTTCGCCAAGGAGAACATGCAGGCACAACTCTCGTCGCTCTTCGAGGGAACCATCGACGGCACCATCGACCTCGAAGCCACCTACGCCAACTCTGAGAACGGCAAGTCGGGCGGCATCGGCGAAATCGTTGGCAAGGTGAAGGACATCGGCATGGGCCTGAAGGACATCTTCGACGCTGCCATGAAGGACGACGTGGGCGGCAGCCTCAAGGGACTCGTGGCCCTCGGCAAGAAGGGCGCCATCATGGCCGGACTCATGGAGGAGGAGAAAGAGGTTGACCCCAAGCAACTGACCGGCATGAAGGGCACCATCAACATGACCATGAAGGGCAAGATGGACACCAAGGGCATGCTCAGCACCGAGCGCGGCATCAACGGATTCGCAGGCATGGTGCTCAAGCGCGACAACTTCATCTACGACAACATCCCCACCTTCGGCGAGGGCGTGTGGAACCTCGAAACCCCGCCAGTGGTCTATTACACCAATGCCTACGTGGAGTGGAGATACCAGTACCGCTGGTTCGAGGAAGGTAAGGTCGGCTATCAATATACCTCCGACAAGAAGAGCCCCTTCGGCGGACAGAAGGCCATGTGGGGACCGAGTAACACCTCGCAATTCCCGAATGTGACCGAGAGCGACGAGCCGTTCCGCGGCCACGTGGCCTACTTCGACCCCAGCACCATCAAGATTAAACTCAATCCTAACGTGTTCACCCCCGAGGAAATCGCCTCGGCCAAGGTGTCGGCCGTCTGCGGCGTGCGCAAGGGCATGGGCGTCAGCGGCAATCAGGCCTATCGCCAGGCCCAGAAACTGAAGGGCAGCGACTTCGCCGTCAACGGCAACGTGGAATACTACAACCGCCCCGCTGGCGACATCCCCTTCGACGGCCTTAGCGGAGCCGACGACAAGATGGGCCTCAGCACTGGCGTGAAGTTCGACGTGGAGAACTACAAGGGCCGTCAGTTCGGACTCTTCGGACGCGGCGACAGCGACTACCTCATCGAGCCTCAGTCCATTCACGGCAACGCCGGCAACGACTGCATGCCCGCCTACGAGATTACCGTCACCGTCACCGTGATGCACAACGGCAAGCCCATCATCTACTCGCGCAACTACCTGCCCGAGTTCAAGGAGATGAAACTCGACAACATGCCCACCACAAGCGACCTGGAGAAGCGCAGGCCCACAGCCTACGACCCCGCCATCTACAGCCAGCAGGCCAAGCACATCAACGACATCCGCAACTGGACCCGCCGCACCTTCATTCCCCTCCATGGCACAAACCTCTACTGGGATGAGCAGGGCGACAATGGATGGTATAACGACTTCCGATACGAGGATGCCAATACCGGCTGGCCAAACCTCATCGACGGCGACACCAACACCGAATGGATCAGCAGAGTCAAGGTCAAGGACGGCCATTGGAGTTATGAACTTCACAACGGCAGTTCGGTAGCCACAGGCGCTCCGGTCTGGTATTGCGAGTTCTACACGCGCTATCCCGTCTCTCCGACGAGTTGGACGCTCTGGAACGCCGTCAATGGCTACATCGACCAGCGCAACCCGAGCCACTGCGCCCTCTACGGAATGATTGATAACAAGTGGGTAATGCTCGACAACGAGCACCCCTCCGTCTATTTGCCCACCACCCACGGCAGCAAGACCTTCGGCTTCAACCAAAAGCAGCCTGTGAACCTGAGAGGCTTCCGCTTCGAGGTGTTCGGCAATTACGGCGACCCCGTGCTCGGCCTCTCGGAACTCATCTTCAACTACGCCGACTAAGCACCGTCACGCCCCGTGACGCCTGCGGACACCCCGCGAGGCCGCCAAAACGCTCCGGCAGCCTCGCGGGCGCTCCGCAAGCGTGAAAAATCGCTCCGGCAACGCTGCGGAAACTCCGCAAGACGGAAAAACTGCTCCGGCAGACCTGCGGAACGTCCGCAAGCGCGAAAAACCGCTCCGGCGGTCTCGCGGAACCTCCGCAAGCACCCCGAACCCTCTCGACACTCTCGCGGAACGTCCGCGAGCGACCCCGAACCACCGTTTAACCCCTAAACAGCAAACGACATGAATATC
>JAFSXQ010000029.1 GCA_017444005.1 Bacteroidaceae bacterium
GCCTGGCTGTCGGCGGCACTGTCGGCTTGCAGTCCGCAGGCCTGCCACTGGCGCAGGATGTAGTTGCGTTCGGCAGGCAGTTGGCGGAGCAGGTCGATGACGCGTTCGCGCAGCGGCCAGTTGTCGTGGCTCGTAGCGTAGGCATAGAGGACGGGCGCTACGGTGTTGATGATGAGCAGGTTCTGCGAGGACGGGCTCAGGTGCAACTGGCGCTGGTCGACGGGTCGGCCAAACATGATGTGCGTGTACCAGTACTCCGATGTGGTGGCCTGCAGCAGTTGGTACAGCCGTTCCAGGGGGCTGTCGGCCGTTGCGGCCTCGATGAGGCTGGCTAGTCCCATCCGTCCCTTGTGGTACATCCAGGCCAGTTCGGCCAGCCGGATGTGGGGGAAGTTCTGGGGGCGCAGGCGCAGGTACTTCCATTGTCGGGCGGCCATCGTGGGCCCGAGGTCGAAGAGTCGGCGCTGGTACTGGAACTCGCGTTGCAGGCGGAGGAAGTAGTCGTCCCGGCTGCCCTCGTCGCGCGAGTTCGGGGGCAGGGCCTCGGCGTCCAGCAGTCCCGCCATGCCCAGGAAGATGGCCTCTATCTGGAACAGTTCGTCGCGGTGCTTACCGATGCGGTCGAGCGGGATGTGGCGAGCCCAGGTCTCGAAGGCGTCGCCGTTCAGTCCGAACCCGAAGTTGCGTGCCAAGGTCACGAACAGCGCCCACTCCCAGTTGCCCTGAGTGTTGCGCAGCCGCTCTTCCACCAGTCTGGCGCGTTCCGTCAGTCGTTCGGCCAGCAGGGTGTCCATCCAGGCGTGCGCCTTGAAGGGGGCTATCTCGGGAATGATGCGGTGGCAGCGCGGGTAGTCCTCGGTCTTCAGCAGGGTCTCGTAGCGCAGATGCAGGTCGGCGGGGATGTCGAGTTGCACCTGTGGCAGGCGTTTGCCACTGGCCGTTGTCACGTCGCAGTCGATGACGCTGGCCACGTGCAGCACCACATTGTCGTAGGCCTCGTCCGTGTCGTGGCCGTGGCGGAACCAGTCGCTCGAGCGCAGGTGAATCTCCACGTTACCAGCCCACGTGGTCGCACCGATGCGCACCTTGGCGTTGAAAAAGTCGGGTCCGGCATTGGTGTTCGCCAGTCCCGGGTCGATGATTTCCAACGCATCGCCGTCGGTCGTCAGCAGCGCCTTCAGGGGCAGCAGTTTATGCTTCCAGACGTAGTGCAGCAGTCGCTCCATAGCCTATTTTCTTAAAAAACGCTAACAAAATTACGCTTTTTCAGCGATATTCCCTATCTTTGCAGAAAATTTTATTCGAATAAAATGAAAATAGCCTTGATTGGATACGGCAAGATGGGCCGGATGATAGAAGAAATCGCCCTCAGCCGTGGTCATGAGATTGTGAGTATTATCGACATCGACAACCAGCAGGACTTCGACAGTCCCGCCTTCCGGAGCGCCGATGTCGCCATCGAGTTTACGGCTCCGCAGGCGGCCTACGGCAACTACCTCCGGGCCTGGGAACAGGGCGTGAAGGTGGTCAGCGGCAGCACGGGCTGGAAGAAGGAGCACGGCGACGACGTGCGCCGGGCCTGCACCGAGGACGGGAAGACGCTGTTCTGGGCCTCGAACTTCTCGATAGGTGTGGCCATCTTCTCGGCTGTGAACCGTTACCTGGCGCAGTTGATGAACCGCTTCCCGCAGTACGACGTGGAACTGGAGGAGACCCACCACGTGCATAAACTCGACCATCCCAGTGGCACGGCCATCACCCTGGCCGAGGAAATCGTGGAGCGGCTCGACCGGAAGGAGGGATGGGAGGAAGTTAGTGAAGAACGAACTCTTCACTCTTCACTCTCTAAAAATCTCCTGTCTATCACCAGCATCCGCCGGGGCGAGGTGCCGGGCATCCACACCATCCGCTACGACTCCGAGGCCGACCTCATCACCATCACCCACGATGCCCATAACCGCCGCGGCTTTGCCCTGGGTGCCGTCTTGGCTGCCGAGTACACGGCCCAGCACACCGGTCTGCTGACCATGAAGGATTTGTTTGATTTCTAACCCTAGGAATCCTAGGTCGTCCTAGGTCATCCTAGGCCAATAAAAAAACTATGAAAAAGATAGAAGAAAAGAAGCGCACCTGGAAAGATTGGGCGCAAGGTATAGTGTGGTGCGCATTGCTGATAGCCTTCCTCATTTGGATTCGTTCGTGGTGGGGCTTCATCGTCGTGCCCTTCGTGTTCGATGCCTACGTGACGAAGAAGATAAAGTGGAGTTGGTGGAAGGAACTGGAAGACCCCGTGGCCAAGACCATCATGAGTTGGGTCGATGCCATCGTGTTTGCCCTGGTGGCCGTGTACTTCGTCAACATCTACTTTTTTCAAAATTACACCATTCCATCGAGTTCTTTGGAGAAAAGCCTGCTCGTGGGCGACTACCTCTACGTGTCGAAAACCAGTTACGGTCCGCGCGGTCCCATGACGCCCCTCTCGATGCCCCTGTGCCAGCA
>JAFSXQ010000257.1 GCA_017444005.1 Bacteroidaceae bacterium
AAGTTGAAAGTTGAAAATTGAAAGTTGTAAATGATATTACGTCTAACCCTGATAAGCACCGAAGTCGAGGATTTTGCCCTCGAGTTCAAGATTGACGCAGACGCAACGTTTGCCGACCTCCATCGCCTCATCCTGCAGCATTGCGGCTACGAGGAGGCTGAAGGTCAGCGTTTCTTCATCTGCGACGAGAAATGGCGCCCCACCCAGCGCATTCTGTTGGGCGACGAGGAGAATGTAAACATCGACGAAGACGTCTTCCTGATGGAGGACACCAACCTGGGCGACTTCCTCGAGGATGAAGGTCAGCGCCTGGCCTACCGCTTCGACCCGGAGAACCGCCGCATGTTCCTGCTGGAACTGACGGAGACCACCTTTGGCGAGCGTGTACCTGCTGAAGGCAAACTGACCCGCCGACATGGGACATCGCCCCTGCAGTTCCAACTCGAGGAGGAACAGCCCGTGGCCGCACAGGCCTCCATCAGCGAAGAACTGGCCGAAGAGTTCTACGGCGAGGACGGATTCGAGGAGGAAGACCTGGACATGGAAGGGTTTGATATACTGGATTAATTAAGAATTAAGAAAGAAGAATTAAGAGTTAAGAATTGGGATGAAAACGTTGGTGGTATTGCTCGGGCCGACCGCCGTCGGAAAGACGGAACTCAGCCTCTCTCTGGCAGAGATGCTGGGCAGTCCCATCATCAACTGCGACAGTCGCCAACTCTTCTCGGGTCTCGTCATCGGAACAGCCGCACCCACTGCTGAACAACAGCAGCGAGTGCGGCATTTTTTTGTTTCCACACTCCCCATCGACGCCTACTACAGCGCCGCCCAGTACGAAACCGACGTGCTTCGGCTCACCTCCGAACTCTTCCAGACCCACGACACACTGCTGCTCTCCGGCGGCAGCATGATGTACATCGACGCCGTTTGTCAGGGCATCGACGACATCCCCACCATCAGCGACGAAGTGCGCACCCGGGTGAAGCAGCGACTGGCCGACGAGGGGCTGGAGAGCCTTGCGAACGAACTCGCGCATCTCGACCCCGAATACTACGCCATCGTCGACCGCCAGAACACACGACGCGTGGTGCATGCCCTGGAGGTGTGCTACATGAGCGGACAGACCTACACCTCCTTCCGCACACGCAGCCAGAAGCCGCGCCCCTTCCGCACGGTGAAAATCGGGCTCGACCGTCCCCGCGAAGAACTCTTCCAGCGCATCAACGGGCGGGTCGACCAGATGATGCGGGACGGCATGCTGGACGAGGTCCGCCGTTTCTCCGCCTATCGGCATTGCAACGCCCTGAATACCGTCGGTTACAAGGAACTGTTCCGTGTGCTCGACGGCGAATGGCCCCTGGACATGGCCGTAGAACGTATAAAAAAGAACACGCGCGTGTACGCCAAGAAACAACTGACGTGGTTCCGGCGCGACGAGAGCATCCGCTGGTTCCATCCCGACGAACGCGACGCTATACAAGAATACCTAAATCAAACGCTCCATGAAACGACTTTGGCAAAAGACTAAGCACATCATACACAACATCTACAGCGGTCCGTGGTGGAAACGCCTGCTGGTATGGTTCGTCACCTTCCTGCTGGCGCTGTTCCTGCTGCTGGGAGCCGTCGACATCAACTTCCTGTGGCTTTTCGGCCGCTCGCCGGGCTTCAACGACATCAAGCACCCCATCACCAGCGAAGCCAGCATTATCATCAGCGCCGACAGCGTGGTCATCGGCAAGTACTACAACGAGAACCGCACGCCCGTCACCTATCAGGAAATCAGTCCCAAACTGGTGCGCACGCTCATCTCCACCGAGGACGAGCGCTTCTACTACCATCACGGCATCGACGTCAAAGGGCTCTTTGCCGCTGTCAAGGACATGTTCGGCGGACACGCCCGTGGAGCCAGCACCATCACCCAGCAGTTGGCCAAGAACCTCTTCCGCGTCCGCACCAAAGAGGAGTATTCCACCGGTCTACTGGGCAAATGGGGACCCACCCGCCTGCTCACCATCAAGGCCAAGGAGTGGATTGTGGCCACCAAACTGGAGATGGTGTTCTCCAAGGAAGACATCCTGACGATGTACTTCAACACCGTCGACTTCGGCAACAACGCCTACGGCATCAAGACGGCCTGCGAGACCTACTTCGCCACCACACCCGACAATCTCACCTACGAACAGGCCGCCACACTCGTCGGCCTGCTGAAAGCCACCAGCACCTACAACCCGAAGCGCAATCCGCGCAACAGCACGGAGCGGCGCAACGTGGTGCTGGCCAATCTGTTCAACAACGGCCAGATGATTATCAACGGCCGGCCCGCCACACCGTCGCAACTCGACAGTCTGCAGGCCCTGCCCATGATTACCGCCGAGCGTCCTACCGTCTCCAGCAACATCGGCACCGTGCCCTACTTCCGCGATGCGCTGAAGGACTACGTGGCCATGCTGTGCAAGGAAAAACTGGTCCCCGGCTACGATGCCGAACACCCGCTCGACCTCGACGTTGCCGGACTGAAAATCTACACCACACTCGACACACGCATGCAGCGCTACGCCGAGGCTGCGGCCCTGAAGCAGATGCGCACCATCCAGCAACGCTTCCGCGAACACTGGGGCACCACCCCACCCTGGCGCGACGCCTACGGACAGGAGATTCCGGGCTTCATCGAGGACATCGCCGAGCGTACGCCGGCTTACAAATACCTCAACGACAAGTTCCAGGGCAACACCGACTCCATCACCTACTACCTCAACCAGCCGCACCCCGTGGAAGTCTTCACCTACGATGGTCTGGAGGAGCGCGAGATGAGCACGATGGACTCCATCCGCTACATGGTCAGTTTCATGCACTGCGGCTTTGTGGTCATCGAGCCCGACACCCGGCAGGTGAAGGCCTGGGTGGGCGACATCGACTACAACTCGTGGGAGTACGACAAGGTCACGGCCATGCGCCAGCCGGGCTCCACGTTTAAGTTGTTTGTCTACACCGAAGCCATGAACCAGGGACTGACGCCCTGCGACCGCCGACTGGACGAATGGGCCTCCTATCCCGACACCGTCCGGGGCGAGGTGAAGCAGTGGGCACCACACAACGCCAACGGCTACTTCACCCATGCCAACATGCCCCTGAAGGCGGCCTTTGCGCAGAGCATCAACAGCATAGCCGTGAAGTTGGGCTATGAGTGCGGCATAGAAAACATAGTACGTACGGCGCACGCGATGGGCATACAGTCTCCGCTGAAGGCCGTTCCAGCCCTGAGTCTGGGCTCGGAGGACGTCAATCTGCTGGAACTGGTCAATGCCTACTGCACCGTCATCGACGACGGCATCTACAACATGCCCCACCTCGTCACCCGCATCGAGGACCGAAACGGCAAGGTCATCTACGAACCCAAACTGAAACGCGAGCAGGCCATCCCCTACCGCTCGGCCTACCTGATGCAGCAGATGCTCCGTGCCGGACTGACCGAACCCGGCGGCACGACGGCAGCCCTGTGGCAATACATCCATCCCGTACTCGACAAGACCGAGTTCGGCGGCAAGACCGGCACCAGCAACAACCACTCCGATGCCTGGTTCGTGGGTGTCACCCCGGGCCTCGTGGCTGGAGCCTGGGTGGGTGGCGAGTACCGCAGCATCCACTTCCGTACGGGCCAGTTGGGACAAGGCAGCCGCACGGCCCTGCCCATCTTCGGGTGGTTCGTACAGTCGCTGCTCAAGGACCCCAGTTTCTCGCGCTACTACCGCAAGTTCGACGCCCCGAAGGAGGAAATCGACCCGCAGTGCTGGTCGTGCGTCGGTGCCTACTATCCCCCACCAAGCGAGGAGAACGACAGCACCGAACTAGGCAATCCAGAAGGCCTAGACAATCCCGATAATCCAGAAGGGCTAGACAATCTGGAAAATCCAGAAAAGCCAGAAACCATAGAATAATTAACTAACCAAAAACTATAAACCGACATGAAAACAGACATCAAACGCCTGGCTCTCGTAGCCGCATTCGGAGTCTTCTCCGCAGTCACAGCACTGGCCAAGCCCAACTACGTGGCTTACCTGTTCACCTACTTCACGGGCAACGCGCCCGAGCAGGAGCAAATCTGCTATGCCCTGAGCCACGACGGTTGGAACTACACCCCGCTGAACCAGGGCCACCCCGTCATCGGCAGCGACAGCATCGCCCTGACCAAGTGCGTCCGCGACCCCCACATCCTGCGTGGCGAGGACGGATGGTTCTATCAGGTCATCACCGACATGCGGTCGAGCCTCGGCTGGTCGTCGAACCGCGGCATGGTGCTCATGCGCAGTCGCGACCTCATCAAGTGGCAGCACCACACCATCCACTTCCCCGAGCGCTTCAAGGGCACCATGTTCGAGCACGTGACCCGCGTGTGGGCTCCGCAGACCATCTTCGACGAGGCTGCCGGTAAGTACATGGTCTACTTCTCCATCCTGACCGACGACGGTTCGTGCCCCTACGACCGCGTCTACTACGCCTACGCCAACAGCGACTTCAGCGACTTCGAAGGCGAGCCAAAGGTGCTCTTCGACGTGCAGAATGCCAGCATCGACACCGACATCGTGCGCGACGACGAGGGCCTCTACCACGTCTTCTTCAAGACCGAGGGCCAGCGCCAGAAGGGCATCAAGCAGTTCATCACCCCCGACCTGCACGACCTGTCGAAGTGGCAGTTGCAGGACGGCTTCTGCCAGGACACCAACAAGGCCGTTGAGGGCTCGGGCGTCTTCCGTCTGTTCGACGGCACCTGGGTGCTGATGTACGACTGCTACACCAGTTACCACTACCAGTTCTGCAAGTCCACCGACCTGAAGACCTTCAAGCAGGTGCAGGACACCAAGACCAGTGGCATGTTCACCCCGCGCCACGGCACCGTCATCGCCATCACCAAGCAGGAGTACGACCTGCTGACGGCCTGGGACGAACTGCTGAGCGCCAGCACCGAACTGCGTACGCGCCCCGTGCCGACCCTCACCCTGGCCCAACTCGACGGCCGCAAGGCCCTGCTCGACGAAGCCAAGAAGGTGCTCGACGGTCCCGTCTCTGCCAAGGCCTACAAAGCCTGTGCCAAAAAGATTCAGAAATTCCTCAAGTAAAACTTAATGCCATGATTAAGAAATCATTAGCCCTCATCGTCGCCCTGCTCACTGTCATTGTGTCATGGGCCGGCAACACCGTCACCACCGTCACACAGGTGGCCGAGGGTATCACGCTGACCGATGACGTCGACTTCGTCATCACCGATACCGAACCCTTTGCTACGGCAGGCAGTGTGGACATCGTCAACACGGACCACGCCGTCGTCATCTTCGAGAACATCAGGCCCAGCGTCGTCATCAAGTCGCACCTCAAGAACGTCTACATCAACGGCAAGGCCGCCAAGAACGGCACCAACTGCCAGGTGAAGATGTACGCCCAGGGTGCCATCGTGATGCCCTACGCCAGCAACTACCGCCCGCTGACGGTGTATGCCGAGCCAAAGATGGAAGGCAGCAGTTACAATGCGTTCAGCCTCGGCAACAGCGGCGGCTACATGAACAACGTGACCACTGCCTGGAACAACAAAATCCGCTCGTTCGTGCTGAAGCGCGGCTACATGGTCACCTTCGCCGTCGGCAAGTCGGGCTGGGGCTACAGCCGCTGCTTCATCGCCGACAAGGAAGACCTGGAGATGGGCACGCTGCCCGCAGTCCTCGACGGCAAGATTTCCTCGTACCGCATCTTCCAGTGGTACAACGCGCAGAAGAAGGGCCTGGCCAGCAACGGCGACAAGAACGCCAACTCGGCCCTCAAGACATCGTGGTGCTACGACTGGGGCCAGGGCAACGAATCGCTGCTGCCCGACGTGGAATGGGTGCCCAACCACATCTATGAGGACTGGCCCTCGTCGGCCACCTGCGGCGGTGTGACGGGTTCGTGCCACATGAAGACCAACAACGAGCCGGGGAACTCCGCCGACGACCATCCGCAGGACGTGGCCACCGTGCTCAACAACTGGGAGAATCTGATGCGCACGGGTATGCGCCTCTGCTCCGAATCGTCGCACGACGGCAGCATGAACCACCTGAAGGCCTTCATCGACAGCATCGACGCACGCGGCTGGCGCTGCGACATCCTGGACCTGCACTGCTACTGGGCATCGGGCACGTTCAACAGCCTCACCTGGTATAGTGACAACTACGGCAAGGGCCGTCCCATCTGGATTTCGGAGTGGATCTGGGGCGCCTCGTGGAACCACAACGGTGCCTTCGGCAGCGGCGTGACGGATGCACAGATCCTGAGCGAGACGAAGAAACTGCTCGAACTGCTCAACAACAACTCGCGCGTTGAGCGCTACGCCTACTGGAACAGCGAGTCGAAGGCCCACATCTACGAGAACGGCAAACTGACAGCCCTGGGCGAATACTACGCCGAGATGAAGACGGGCCTCGGCTACAACAAGAGCAACGAGTACATTCCCAAGGTGGTCTACAAGGCACCCTCTGCCCTCAAGGGCACCTACACCGAAAGCACCGGCGCCTACAAACTCACGTGGACCGACCCCAACGGCGACATGCTGGACAGCATCATCGTAGAGTGCAAACTGCCGGGCACCACACGCTGGACATGCCTCGGCAACGTGGAACCGAAGGATAAGTCGAGCAAGAGCGACCTCAGTTACACCTATACTGACACGCCCGAGGGCAACGGCCTCTTCACCTATCGCGTCATCGAGTACTACGCAGGCAAGAAGTTCACCACCAGCGAGGCCAGCATCAACCTGGCCGCTGCCCAAGCCGTGGGTGAACTGCAATACGGCCAACTGACCATTGCCGACACCCAGAACACCAAGGTATCGCTGCAACCGACGACCGCCACACCCGCCGTCATCTTCGGCATGGTGTCGAACAAGAACATCGGCAACGGCATCACCAACCACCTCCTGGCCATCAACGACGACAGTTTCTCGTTCCGCTTCTACCCCTGGCGCAAGACCACGCCCGTCGACTTCAAGAATGCCGAGTCGGCCGACTATCTCGTACTGCCCGCCGACATGGTGTGGCACCTCACCGACGACATGACGCTCATCTCCGCCTCCGCCGGCAACATCAAGGGCGACGAGGTGCAGGTGGTCTTCCCCGAACCCTTTGCCGAGGGCATCACCCCCGTCGTCGTGGCACAGCCCGTGAACAGCAGTACCACCCAGGCCCCCGTCACCGTCAAGGTCTACGACGTCACCAACACCGGCTTCAAGGCCCGTCTGGTGCGCCAGGAGGCTGAGACCGGCACGCTGGCCGAACAGGCTGTCAACTACTTTGCCGCCTCTCCCGGACAGGCCGCCATCGGTGCGGGCAAGTTGCTCTCCGTGGGACTGAACACGGAGACGCGCGTCGGCGGTACAGCCCGTCAGAACGTGGCCTTCAAGAACACGGCTGGCGAGACGTTGTACTTCAAGAATCCGTTCATCATCGCTGCCAGCCAGACCGACAACTACGGTAAGGCCAGCGTCTTCCGCCAGCACTCCACCTCCTCCACCGAGGATGGGGTCTACAGCGCCAGCATCCGCCGTCAGGTCGACGACACCAACACCACCGAGAAGGCCACCAACAGTGCCAACACCAACGGCGACTACATCGGCTGGTTCGTGGTCAGCGACGACCCCAACGGCACGGGCAGCGAGCCTCCCCTGGTCATCACCACCGGCATCTGCCTCCCCGCTGTCGCCTCGCAGGGCTTCAGTGTCAGCGTCAGCGGCCGGGCCATCTTTGCCGAGGGGGCCAATGTGCGCATCTACAATGCCTCCGGCCAGCGCATGCCCGCCGGGCTGCCGTTGCCCAAGGGCATCTATGTGGTC
>JAFSXQ010000258.1 GCA_017444005.1 Bacteroidaceae bacterium
CCCACCTCGAAGGCCTTGACGGCCCCCTGCTGATAGGTGGCGATGGCCGTGCGGAGGGCTTCTGCGGCAGTGTTTATCTGCTCCTGTGTCGTAAGCTTGTCGCCGATTTGTGGCACGACGTTCTGCGCTGCGAGGCGACCGGGCAGTACGATGCTCATGAGCATCGCCGCCAGTGAAAGGATGAAGTTAGTCGTTTTCATAGATGTTATGATAGTTTTGTTTGGTTATTCGGGTTTGGGTGGCCACGCTGTCCGTCTCGGGAACCGCGAGGGCCGAACCGGCATAGCGGGCCTGCCGGGCATCGCGGCGCAGGGCCTCCTGCAGGGCGCGGCTGAGTCCGCTCCGGCCCGAGGCCACGGGCTGCGTCATCCATTCGGCGGCGTTGAAACTGCGGAACAACTCGTCGTACAGGTGCGGACGGCGCTGCGGCAGCAGCACGGGCCGGTGGGCATGTCCCTGGCGGTCGAAGTAGGAGAGGTACAGACGCGTGTAGTTGCCGTCCATGCGGCGCGAGGAGAAGAGAATCCACCTGCCGTTGGACGACCAACTGTGGTAACTGTCGCTCTCCGTGGAGTTGGCCTCCTCGGTTCGCGATGTCAAAGTGAGTTCCACACGTGGAACTGATGAGTTCCACACGTGGAACTGGCGAGTTCCACACGTGGAACTCATCGTGGAATCGCAGTCTTCCGGGTCGAGCGGCACGACGCACAGGTCGGCACTCCGGTGCCAGATGTGGAACTGACCGTAGTCGGCCAGCGAGAAGAGCAGCCAGCGTCCGTCGGGCGATATGCGGGGCGTGGAGGCGCTCTTGCCTAAGGCTTCGGCATCGAACACCAGCCGGGCGGGGCCGAAGCGGCGTGCCGAGGGGTCGAACGCGCGTGCGTATATATTATAATGTAGGGTCTGGTAGTTCTGGTCGAGGTCTACGTCGATGTCCGTGCCCACGGGGTCGTGGTGCGCGCTGATGTAGTAGAGCGTGCGGCCGTCGGGGCTCCAGGTGGGGAAACTCTCGTAGTCGCGGCTTGTGCGTGTGATGCTGCTGACCTCGTTCTGCCCGGGGTCGTAGAGGATGAGGTCGCTGGCGTAGTCGATGACTTCTATCTTTTGCGGGTCGAGCGTGTGGAACGCCTGTCCCGTCTCGTTGACGGAGTAGGCGATGAGGGGCAGGGTGGGGTGCCACGCGGGGTAGACGCCGGCCGAGAGGGTCGAGTCGGTCTTCAGGTTCACCTTGCGGATGTCCGTGCCGTCGATGAGCACCGTGCCGCCGTAGGCCTGGCGGGCGTGGAACTGCGAACGGCCCGTCTGCCCCTGGCGTTGCGGCACGTGGCAGTTGACGCACTGCCCGTTGTCGTCCCGGCTCAGGGCCATGTTGCTGTAGAACGTGCGTTCGTCGAAGTTCTCCACGTTGCGCTCCACCAGCGAAAGTTCCTCGTAGCAGACGTAACTCGGGCGGATGAGGCGGTAGGTGATGTAGGGGTCGATGCTGTCCCGGACCACGGGGTTGGCCATGCGGCGGAAGTGTTGCCAGCGGCCCCCCTGTCGGGCGTAGACGTCGGTCCACAGCGTGTCGCCTGCCGCGTCGGCGAGCAGTTGGTGCCACTCGGCGACGTCGATGCCGACGCTCCGGCCCCCGACGACCAGTTCCCGTCCGCCCCGTGTGCTGAGGCGCGTGACGAAGCGGTCGCCCTCCTCCTGAATCTCGAAGCAGAGCGGCGCGATGTTCGGCGGCAACGTTGCCCCGTCGTTGTCGGGCAGCACCCGTGCCGCGCGCTCCACGTCCGTAGCCCCATCGGGTACGGAAGGCGTGCAGGCGGCTATCATCATGGTGCCGCACAGGGCCAGTGCTATGTTTCTAATTGCTTTCAATCTTCAATCTTCAATTTTCAATCTTCAATTCGTTTTCATGCCTTCCACGAAGAAGTAGTAGTACCAATACGTGTCGCCGAACTCCGGTCGTAGGCTGTAGGCGTTGCTGCTGTTGTCGCCCAGGCGGGCCGATGCCTCGACGAGTCGCTCGAAGCGCTGGCGCACGTCGTCGGAGATGGGCAGCGAGGTGGTGTCGGCTCCGCCCTGCAACTGGGCCACCATGAGGGCGGCCTCCTGGTAGTGTCGGGGGATGCCCTCCTTCCACGTGGGCAGCAGGGCCATGAAGCGCGGCCAGAAGCCGTTGAGTTGTTTCGTTATCAGGCTGCACATCAGCGACAGTTCCACCATCTCTCGCGAGCCGCCTTCGGTCATTGCGAAACTTTGCAGCAGGTAGAACTCCACCAGGCCGTCGTCGCCGTCCAGTTGGTCGGTGTAGTTCGTCAGGGGGCGGATGGCCTCGGCCTCTTGCCGTATGAGGGCCTCTTCATCGTGATAAAAGAGCGTGTGTTGCAGGGCATCCCGGTACTTCCCGGCCAGTGCGTCCTCGCCGTTCAGCAGGGCCACGCGGTACAGCGTGCGCAGGTAGGCCGGGCGCATCCCGTATTCCACCAGGTCCTCCATCGCCCAGCGGTAGGCAAAGCCCAGTTTGCCGTAGTGATAGTAGAGCAGGGGTGCTGCGATGAGGCGCATCCACTGCTGCTGCACGGGTGCGTTGTACGTGGCGTCGCCGTCGCGATAGGCGAAGAGGTCCTGCCCCATCTGGCCCGTCTCGTACAGGGCGAGGCGCGTCAGGCAAACCTGCAGGCGCGTGGGCACCTCGCGATGCCGGCGGCTGAGGTCGAGCACGCGCTGCCAGTCGTCGCGTTCGGCGGCCTGCTTCATCTCCAGAATGTTGAGGAAATTCTTATCGCGGTAGGTCGCCGTCCAGAAGTAATAGCCCATCGCGGCAAAGGCGACGAAGGAAAGGACGTAGCCCCAGCGGCGGGGCTTGGGCCGCTTGGCTCCGGACCGGCGGATGAGGCGGTGGACGATGCCGACGGCGAGGAGGGCCAGGAGGGCGGGCAGTACGACGAGGAACAGGTACTGGGGCCCCTTGCTGAGGTAGATGCCGTAGCCGACCTCGGTGTAGGTGGACAGGAGGAAGAAGGGGATGACCCAGCAGAGGCCGAAGAGGGAGTCGTCGATGCGGAACGCCCAACGGGTGGCGTAGGCGATGCCGACGAGCAGGCCCACGATGAGCAGGGCGCCGAACCAGGGCAGGGACAGACAGCCTTGCAGGAAGAGGGCCACGTAGCGGAAGAGTCCCAAAGGACCGGTGCTGAGCGTCTCGTGGAAGAAGACCCGCGTCGTGAGGAAAGGTGTCAACTGCCCCGTCTCTGCGACGTAGGGACGCAGCGGCCCCAGCATCACCGCGAGGGCGATGGCCAGGAACAACAGGGTGTAGGGCAGTCTCTTCAGCATAGCGGGTTACTTGACGATGTATTTATGGGTGCGCCCGTCCTCGACCTTTATATAGGTACCACGCGCGCGAGGCCGTCCGACTGTGCAGCGCCCCGTGCCCAACTCGCAGAAGCGGGCCTCGGAGGCTGTCGGTCTGATGCTGCGCACGTTGACGACCACCGCCTCCTGCTGCATCAGTTCACGGTTGCGGGTGCGGTAGGCCTTCGTGTACATGTCGGCTTCTTCGTAGTCGGCATGCACTTGCGAGTCGAAGTAGAGTCCGAAACTCTGGTGGATGCTGCTGTTGGCCGCGGTGAGGAAGAGTGTGGTGCCGGCCTCGGTGGTGTTGCCGGAAACGGACAGGCACGAACCGTCGGCGACGTTCTCGATGCAGTAGTAGCCGTCCTCCTCCAGCCACAGGCGCCACTCCTGTCCCTCGCTGTCCGACGGGTCTTGCCAGCGTGTGGTCTCATAGACCGACTCCAGATACTTGCCCATCTCCTTGTTCTCTATCTTGTAGACGTAGGGTTTGTCGGTCTTGTGCAGGATGAAGCAGGTGTTTGCGTTGCCGTCGTTCTCGATGGTGAGCGACGACCGGGGGCGCGACACGATGCGGTTCGAGTACTTCTCCAACAGGTAGAACTCGGCTCCGTCCACGGGTTCCTTCAGGCGCTTCATGCGATACATCTCGTCGAAGACCGAGAGGTCCCACTGGTCGTACCACCGCACGGTGGGATAGCCCGAGCGGACGCTCAGGGGTAGCCATACGTGCTTGGAACTCTGGACGTTGCTGCTGTTCCAGCGGTCGCCCATATAGATGAAGCACTTGTCCCGTCCGGGAACGGCAAACACGAAGTTGCTCTGGCTCTGGTACGAGTTGTTCTTGCCGTTGTCGACACAGAAGTTGATGCCCGTCGAACCGTCGCTCGCCCGGAAGTCGGCCGGTGCCTGCCAGGTCTCGCCCATGAGGTCGTAGGTCCACATGAAGCGGCCCGGGTTCGGGTCCCAGCCCGTGCAACCCGAGAAGAGGCCCCAGTAGAGTTCGCCCACCTTGAAGATGGCGGCGGCCTCGTAGCGGCGGCTCTTCAACTGCACGACGTAGTCCTCCTGCGGAGTCAGGAAGTCGTCGGCGAGACGTTCGCAGTTGGTGTTCGAGTTCATGTTGGTGGAGTAGATGTGGTAGGCCTGTCCGTCGGTGTCGAGGAACAGGGTCTGGTCGCGCGAGTCGCAGCCGTTGGGGCGGAACACGTCGGACAGCGTGTATGGGCCTTCCACCTTGTCGGCCGTGCAGACGGCACACTTGGCCTGTCCGTAGTCGTTGCCGTTCTCCCAGTGAATCCACATCACCCACTTGCCGGTGCGTTCGTTGTAGATGACCTTCGGGCGCTCCAGCGTGCGGCCACTGGCGATGTCGCGGTTCTCGTCGGTCTTGGTGCCCGTAGGCGTCACGGCTCGCGAGAGTTTGGTCCACGAGTAGAGGTCCTTCGAGCGGTAGCAACTGATGCCGTCGCTCTTGTTCGTGCTGCGCTGTTCGCCGAACCAATAGTAGTAGCCGTCGCTGTAGACCACGCAACCGCCGTGGGCATTGATGGCCGAGCCGTTGGTGTCGTTCCACGTCTGCCCGGGTTTGATGCTCTGGGCATGCAGGCCCCCTCCGACCCTACGCAGTAGCGTGGGAGAGGCCTGCACCAGGGCGATGAGTATGAAGAAAACTATCTTACGAAGCATAATCCCTAATCTCTAATTCCTAATCCCTAATCCCTAATCTCTAATCTCATAATCCCTAATCCTCTCAATAGGCAATCTTCAGCACTTGCTTGCGTCCGTCCTTGAAGACGGCCACGATGTAGATGCCACGACGGGGCAGGGCGATGCCGGTGCCGTCGGTGTAACCGTTGAGGGCGGCCACCTGGGTGCCGTTGGTCTCGTAGACGACGACACGCGAGTGGTCGGCGGCTCCCGTGAGGGTGAGCATGCCGCCTGCGATGCGTCCGCGCAACTTGCCCTGGGTGTCGCTGGCCGACTGGATGGCGTCGTTGATGTCCTTCACGGTCAGGCCGGGCAGGGCGGGGGCATAGGCTCCCGTAGCGTCGAAGTTGAAGTAGGCGATGTCGGCACCGATGTTCTCGAAGCCAATCTGCTGCGTCGGCATGCGATGGGTACCAATCAGACGGGCATCGTCGATGCGGAAGGCACTGACGCTGGCTCCCCATGCGGCGCGGCCGAGGTTGAACCAGATGCGGATCTGCTTCGTATTGGCACGGGTCTCGAAGTCGGCCTCGTAGGTCTTGTACGAATCGCTGTTGACGGTCATCGTCACCTTGTTATCGTCGTTCTGCAGGTCCTGGATGCGGATGCTTCCCAGCAGGTCGCCGTTGGAGCGGATGCCGCCCTTGGCCAGTGCCGAGAAGGTGTAGATGTCGTTGGGGGCTACGTCGACAATCTGCGAGATTTCGCCGTCGGCCCAGCCGCCTTCCCACATGTAGCGGTGCATCGAGAGCACGTGGTTGTTCTGGTCGACCTTGTTCGAACGTTCCTCGGACGAGATGTTCTGGTACGAGTTATACTGGTCGTAGGGATAGACGTCCCAACCTTCGATGAACTTCGTGATGTTCTGCGAGTTGGAGAAGTTCCATTCGCCCTCGAAGTCGCCGTTCTTCAGCAGGTTCTTCGAGATGTAGTCGCTCTCCTGACTCCATTCGGGCTGCAGGGCGAGGTCGGCCACGCGGAAGGTGTCGACGGGCAGTCCGTCGCGATAGACAAAGACGCGTTTGTCGGCTGTCACGGCGTAGCGATAGGTGTGGTACAGGCCGTCGGTGTTGTAGAACGTGCCGCCGTTGGCCGGGTTCGAGATGCCCTTCTCCGAGACGAAGACGTCGCGGGAGTTCATCAGTCCCATCGAGGTCGAGCGGATGTAACTCTTGAAGCCCAGGCCGTTTCGGGTCACGGCGTAGGGCAGTACGCTCTTGGCACTGTTGTCGGTCTTTGCCTTTATCTCGACGGTGTAGCCCTGGTCGGTCAGTGCCTCGGCGTCGAAGGTCTGGCTGTCGTCGTCTTCCTTGCCCGTGTAGATGGGGTTCTCCGACAGGTCCTTGACGGGCAGTGCCGTGCCCTTGCCCACGAGGCTTACGTTTTTGCGCATGTCGCCCGAGCGCAGGATGATGCGGCCCGTGTTGTTGAGCAAGGTGGTCAGGTTGGTCACCTTCACGGTTGCCGTCTTCGTACCGGCCTTGATGGTGGTGGGACTGACGGCAAAGCCGTGTGTGGCGGTTACGCTGATGTCGCCCGTCAGGTTCTCTGCCGAGACGGTGAAGGTGTCGCTGGCATTCGTGCCGTTGATAGTGAGTTCGTCGGTCGAGGTCTCCAACTTGGCAAACAGCGGAGCGTAAGCCCCTGTGGCATCATAGTTGAAGTACTCCACGTCGGCCCCAATGTTCTCGAAGCCCACCTGTGCCGTCGGGATGCGGTGCACGCCGGTCAGTTTCACGTCGTCAATGCGGAAAGCACTGACACTGGCTCCCCAGGCAGCACGTCCGAGGTTGAACCATACGCGGATTTGCCGGGTATTGGCCTTCGTCTCGAAGTCGGTGGCATAGGTCTGATAGTTGTTCGAGGTCACGTTCAGCGTCACCTTGTTATCGTCGTTCTGGAGGTCCTGGATGCGGATGCTGCCCAGGATGTCGCCATTGGAGCGGATGCCGCCCTTGGCCAGTGCCGAGAAGGCGTATGTCTCGTTGGGAGCCACGTCCACGATCTGCGAAATCTCGCCGTCGGCCCATCCGCCTTCCCACATGTAGCGGTGTACGGAGAGGACGTGATTATTCTGGTCCACCTCGTTCGAGCGCTCCTCGCTGCTGATGTTCTGGTACGAGTTGTACTGGTCGTAGGGATAGACGTCCCAGCCCTCAATATATTTGGTGATATTCTGCGAACTGGAGAAGTTCCATTCGCCCTCGAAGTCACCGTTCTTGATGAGATTTCGCTCGATTTCACCGTTCTTTTCGCTCCATTCGGGCTGCAGGGCGAGGTCGGCCACGCGGAAGGTATCGACGGGCATTCCGTCGCGATAGACGAATACGCGCCGGTCAGCCGTCACGGCATAGCGATAGGTGTGGTACTCGCCGTCGGTGTTGTAGAACGTGCCTCCGTTGGCCGGGTTCGAGATGCCCTTCTCCGAGACGAAGACGTCCTTCGAGTTCTTCAGACCCATCGAGGTGTCCTTGACGTAGCCCTTGAATCCGAGCCCGCCACTGGTCACGGCATAGGGCAGGATCTGCTTGGCAGCGTTGTCCGTCTTGGCACGCACCTCTATGGTATAGCCGTTGTCCGTCAGTGCCGAAGCATCGAACGACTTCGATTCGTCGTCTTCCTTACCTATATATATAGGATTCGCGCTAAGGTCCTTCTGGGGCAGTGCATCGCCGTGCGCCACGAGGTTCACCCGCTTGCGCATGTCGGCCGAACGCAGGATGACGCGGCCCGTGGTGGTATTCAGCGACGAGAGGTTCTTGACGGTGACCGTAGCGTTCTGCGTGCCCTTGGGCAGCGTCGCGGGCGACACCTCGAAGCCAGCCGAAGCGGACAACGTGATGTCGGTGGTCAGGTTCTCTGCCGAGACGGTGAAGGTCTGCGTGGCCCCTGTTCCGTTGATAGTGAGTTCATCCGCAGAAGTCTCTAGTGAGGCAAACAGCGGAGCGTAGGCTCCTGTGGCATCATAGTTGAAGTACTCCACGTCGGCTCCGATGTTCTCGAATCCCACCTGTGCCGTCGGGATGCGGCGCACGCCGGTCAGTTTCACGTCGTCGATGCGGAAGGCACTGACGCTGGCGCCCCAGGCAGCACGCCCGAGGTTGAACCATACACGAATCTGCTTCGTATTAGCCTTCGTCTCGAAGTCGGTGGCATAGGTCTGGTAGTTGTTCGAGGTTACGTTCAGCGTCACCTTGTTATCGTCGTTCTGGAGGTCCTGGATGCGGATGCTTCCCAGGATGTCGCCATTGGAGCGGATGCCGCCCTTGGCCAGTGCCGAGAAGGCGTATGTCTCGTTGGGAGCCACGTCCACGATCTGCGAAATCTCGCCGTCGGCCCATCCGCCTTCCCACATGTAGC
>JAFSXQ010000259.1 GCA_017444005.1 Bacteroidaceae bacterium
GCCCAGCAGTGGGAGAAGGCACCCTCGGAGATTTCCGTCACTCCGGCGGGTACGTCGATGCTGTCGAGCGCCGTGTTGTAGAAGGCCCAGCCGTCGATGGTCTTCAACTGCGAACCCTCTTCGAACTCCACACCGTGCAGGCTCCAGCAGTCGGCAAAGGCGCTGCCCCAGATGGTGTTGACGCTCTTGCCCACCCGGACGTAGTTCAGCCGGTCGTTCTTGTTGAAGGCGCTGCCCTCCACGCTATTGACGTAGAACTTCTGCTCGCCAACCAGGATGCTGGAGGGGATGCTGATGGAGTCTGCGCATTCCTTTCCGCTCTTCACCGAGGCGGTCATGTCGGCCGGATAGAGGCGGTAGACGATGTGCTGTTCGTCGGTATATTCGTCGTCGCGGGGCTGGTCGGGGTCGTCGCCCTGGGTGTTGTCGATGTCGGCCTCGTCGGTGGCATCGCCGATGCGCGTAACGGTGAAGTCGTCGAAGTAGGCATAGTTGTCCTCGTCGCTCTGCTTGGCTCCGATACCGAACTCCAGGACGCCCTTCTTCACGTTGGTGGTGGCAGCCCAGAGGTCGGCCTTCTCGCCCTCAATCAGCGTCTTGGCGTCGCCGGCATAGAGGTAGAAGCCCGTTTTGTTGGCGCGCGCACGTACCGATACTGTATAGCGGCCGTTGGGCAACTGGGCCATCTGTCCCATGATGGTGCCGCCGGGCATGGCGGCGTCCCAGAGTTCCAGGCTATAGGTTCCGCGCACCACGTCCTTGCTGGCCCACGAGGTGATGTCGCTGGCCTTCTGCGTGGCAAAACTCTGCTCGATGTTCCAGCCGTCGAGCGTGCCCGTCTCGAAGCCCAGGTTCTGGAAGTACTGGCTGGCGTCCTCGTGCTGCTCCGGCTTTTCGTCCTTGGCGTACTGAGCCAGGACGGCAACGGGGTCTTGGCCGTCGGAGGTGCGCAAGAGGGCGTGGCGCTTCTGGTTGCTCACCTGCCACATACCGCGGTTTATCCAACTCTGCATCACCTTCTTCTCATAGCCGTTGCCGCACTCTTCGGGCTGCCAGTAGTAGAGGCCGTCGACATTGTCGTAGAGTTTCAGCCGGGTGGTCAGGTCGTTGAGGTAGTTCACCAGGCCCTTGGCATCGGTGGTCCAGGTGGAGGGCAGCGACGACAGGGCATACTCGCCGCTGCCGTCCTTCTCGAAGGGGTAGTAGCCGTTGCTGTACCAGGCCGTCTCCACAATCTGCACCGTCTTATCGGGATAGGTCGACTTGATGCGGGAGAGCACGGCGCCCAGGTTGTCCAGTTTGCCGCACCAGAAGGGGTAATACGACAGGGCCAGCACGTCGTAGTCCGTGAAGCCCGCCGTTGCCAGGTGCTTGTGGAAGTTCAGGGTCTGGTTCTGGTCGCTGGGCATCGTCGTGTGCACCACCACCTTGGCTCCGGCCACGGTCTCGCGCACGGCCTTGGTGGCGGTGGTGAGGAAGAGGGCCAGTCGGCGCCACTGTGTCGCGCCGTCGTTGAAATTGGTGCTCCACGTGGGGCAGTAGCCGGCCTGGGCAAACTGCTTGGAGTCGGTCGGGTACTTGCCGTCGGCGGTGTTCCAGAGCATGCCGTAGGTTATCTCGTTGCCAATCTGCACGTAGTCGGGTGCGGCCCCGGCCTCAACGAGTGCCGTGAGCACCTGGCGGGTGTAACTGTCCAGGCTTGTGGCCAGCCCCTGGTCCGAGTGGTCGGTCCACGAGGCGGGAATCCGTTGCTGACCAGGGTCGGCCCAGGTGTCGCTGTAGTGGAGGTCGAGCAGTACCTTCATGCCAGCCTCCTTCACGCGCTTCGAGAGGGCTGTGGCATAGGCTAGGTCCTGACAGACGGAGGGATCGCGGTCCTGCGAGGGGTCGACAAAGACGCGGACGCGAACGGCGTTCCAGCCCTTCTTCTGTACATACTGGATGAGGTCGGGAATGGCCGCCCCGCTCTCATCGAGCCACTGGTCGCCCGCCTGTTCGTAGGCAGGCACCATGCTCAGGTCGCCACCCACCAGGCGGTCGGCAGCATGCAGCGACGAGGGGGACAAGAGGAATGTTGCCAGACACAGCAACAAAAATCGAGTAATAAGATGTTTCATAACATTACTTTATTGTATTTAACTTATATTTTCCTTTTAACAACGAATTACACGAATTGGCAAATCATTTTATTTCTTGAAGTATACGCGTTTCACGCGGTTCGACACGGAGGTCAGGATTTCGTAGGGGATGGTGCCGGTGACGTCGCTCAGGACGGTCGGGGGCAGTTCCTGACCGAAGATGACTGCCGTGTCGCCCTCGCGACAGGGGATGTCGGTGACGTCTATCATGCACACGTCCATGCAGATGTTGCCCACGTAGGGCGCACGCTGTCCGCCGACGAGACAGTAGGCGTGGCCGTTGCCCAGGTGGCGGTCCAGTCCGTCGGCATACCCGATGGGCAGCACGGCGATACGGCTGTCGCGTGTCAAGTGCCCCTTGCGACTGTAGCCCACGGTCTCCTCCTTGGGCACGTCGTGAATCTGCAGGATGGTGGTTTTCAACGTTGAAACGTTGGTCAGCATCTCGTTGTTGCGCGAGTTGATGCCGTACAGGCCCAGTCCCAGGCGCACCATGTCGAGGTGGCGTCCGGGGAAGTGCTCGATGGCCGCCGAGTTGCAGATGTGGCGCAGGATGTGGTGGCGCGGATAGGCCTCCTGCAGGGCATCGGCCCCCTGGGTGAAGCGCTCGAATTGCAGGGCGGAGAAGCGGTCGAAGTCGTCGCTGTCGCTACCCACGAAGTGGCTGAATACGCTGCGCGGCAAGACGGCCTCCTGACTCTGCAAGCGCTCCACCAGCCGGGGCATGTCCTTCAGCGGGTCGAAGCCCAGGCGGTGCATGCCCGTGTCCAGTTTGATGTGGACGGGGAAGCCCTTGATGCCCTCGCGCTCGGCGGCGTGGATGAGGGCGTCGAGCAGGCGGAAGGAGTAGACCTCCGGCTCCAGGCTGTAGTGGAAGAGCGTGCGGAAGGAGGTCATCTCCGGGTTCATGATCATGATGCCCGTGGAGATGCCGGCCTGGCGCAGTTCCACACCTTCGTCGGCCACGGCCACAGCCAGATAGTCGACGGCCTGGTCCTGCAACGTGCGGGCCACCTCCACGCTGCCAGCCCCGTAGGCATCGGCCTTCACCATGCAGACGATGCGTTCCTCGGGTTTCATCATCGAGCGGTAGTAGTTCAGATTGGCCACGATGGCGTTCAGGTCCACCTCCAGGATGGTCTCGTGGACGCGCTCCTCCAACTGGCTGACCAGGTCCTCGAAGTGGAACGAGCGGGCGCCCTTGATGAGTATCACCTGGTCGTGGAGTTCGCCAAAGACCTTGCTCGATACGAGGTCGGCCGTATCGGGGAAGAAGTGGCACTGCGCCCCGCTCTGGCGGATGAAGCGCACGGCGTTGTGGCACAGGCCCTCGCCCACCCCGATGAAGAGGTCGACGGCGTGGTCGCGGACCATCGTGGCCACCAGGGTGTAGAGTTCGTCGTCGGAGAGGCCCGTCTGCAGCATGTCGCTCAGGATGAGCACCCGGCTGCGCGACTCGTCGTCCGGGCGACGCTGCATGAAGTCGAGGGCTATGCGCAGCGAGTCGGGGTCGTTGTTGTACGAGTCGTTGATGAGTGTCAGGCCGCGCTGTCCGGCCATCACCTCCAGTCGCATGGGTATGGGCTCCAGGGCGGCCTTGCGCTCCTGGATGTCGGTCTCCTGCAAACCCAGACAGCGGCAGACGGCACAGCAGAGTTCCTTATCGAGGTCCCAAGGCGAGGAATCGTCGGGCATCGCTACGGGTATCAACTTCCCCTTGTACCCCATCTCGCGGATGCAGATGTCCACCACGCGGTTGCCCGTGGGATAGATGAGCACCTCGGCATCGCGGAAGAGCAGGAGTTTCTCCAGGCACTTCTGCTTGTAGGACGAGAAGTTCTCCTGATGGGCGTCGCCCAGGCCCGTGAACACGCCGATGGTGGGGCGGATGATTTGCTCCAGAGCCTGCATCTCGCCGGGTTGGCTGATGGCGGCCTCGAAGATGCCCAATTCCGTCTCCGCGGTCAGGTTCCACACACTCAGGGGCACGCCTATCTGGCTGTTGTAACTGCGGGGCGAACGAGTGACGACGCGGTCGGGCGAGAGCATCTGATAGAGCCACTCCTTGACCATCGTCTTGCCGTTAGAACCCGTCACACCGATGACGGGGACGCGGAACTGCCGGCGATGGCGGGCGGCCAGTTGTTGCAAGGCCTGCAGCGTGTCGTCGACCTGTAGGAAGGTGGCCTCGGGGAAGTCGCCCTCCACCTCCCGACTGACCACGAAGGAGCGCACGCCGCGCTGATAGAGTTGGGGAATGTAGCGGTGGCCGTCGCCACGCTGGGTGACGATGGCAAAGAACAGGGTATCCTCGGGCGAGGACAGCGAACGGCTGTCGGTGAGCAGCCAGCGCACGGAGCGCTGTCCGTCGCCCTGCAATCGGATGCCAAGCATCTCGGCAATATCTTTAATTGTATACATCATTGTTTAATTCTTCTTTCTTAATTCTTAATTCCCCGTTATGGCAAGCATCGGATAGTCGCGCTGCAACTGCTGCAGTTGCTCCCGTGTGCGTTCCTGAAACGTCTCATACTCCGGCGACTCGGGATGTAAAGGCCTATGAGCGAGGGCTCGTCCCACGGGGTCCCAACGGCGCAGATAGTGGCGCAGTTCGTCGGTCATCCACCCGTCTTGCAGGCGCTGCCAGATGTAGTCGACGGCCTGCTGCGAAGGATGCAGCATGTCGTCGGCATAGAAGCGATAGTCGCGCAACTCGTCCATCACGATTTCGTAGGCGGGGAAATAGCACATCCAATCCGCCCTCGTCTGCATCATCCGTTCCACGCCCAGCAGCAGGCGGGCCTTGTCCAACTGACTGCCGTGCATGCCGTACTTGGCGTAGCGGAAGGGACTGATGGTGATAATCACCTGCAGCCGGGGATTCCGAAGATGCCATTCGTCGAGCGCCCCGCCCAGACACTCCTCCAAATCCTCGGGCAGTACGTCCATCGTCCAGAACGTATCGGCAGGCATACGGTGACAGTTGGCCACCGTGTCGTCGCCGTCCACCAGGTTGTAGCAGCGGCTTGTTCCCAAGGTCAGGAACAGGTTGTCGGCCTTGGCCATAGTCCCCTGCAGTGTGTCCACAGCCTCACGCGTCACGCGCTCACATTCGTCCTGCGACAACCGCGAGAGCGACGTGTCGCCCAGCCAGGTGTGCCACATGCCGTTGTTCTGCACAAACAGGTGTGCATCGATGGACAAGCAAGGATAGAGCAAATCACTGATAATGATGGGGTTGTACAGCACACCCAGCGGATTCACCAAGACATGCAGACGGGCATCGGCAAAGCGCCGCCCCACGTTCTCGGCAAAACAGGAACCTAGGAAGACGTTTGTGTCCCCCACCCCAATCGGACGCTGGGGATTCCCCACATCGACAGGTGTACGAAAAAGTGACTCCGAGTCTTGCGCGCGCATACGTTACCTTATTTATTATTATTAGGGAACCTTCAGCAACGAGGCCATTTCGCGCGGGTCGGCACCCAGGCGAATGGCCTCTTGGGTGTCCTGACGGGCCAGGCGGCGCTTGTTCATGTCGAGGTAGAGGGTGGCCCGGCTGACGTAGTAGTCGGCACTGGTGGGGTCGAGGCGGATGGCCTCGCTAAGGTCGGCAAGGGCCTGCTCGTACTGCTTGCGGCGCTGGTGGATGCCGCCGCGGACAGCACGGAACAGGGCATTGCGTGGAAAGATGTCGACAAGAGCATTGATTTGCTCGAGGGCCTCGCGCGGACGGCCCGAACGGTCGTTGACCAGAATGAGGCCCACCTGCGCCCGCTCGTTCATGGGTTCCAGTTGCAGGATGGTCTCGTAGTCGAGGCGCGCACTCTTGTAGTCGTGCCGGGCGGCAAAGATGTGTGCCCGCATCTGCAGGGCCTCGATGTGGCGGGGCTGCCGGCGCAGGACGTCGCCGTAGTCGGACAGGGCACGGTCGGCGTTGCCCATGCGGTAGAGCAGAGCAGCGCGGTCGAGCCTCAGTTCCACATCCTCAGGACTGCGCTCCAGACCCGCGGTGTAGCACTCCAGCGCCTGCTGCTGACGGCCCTGTCGCTCCTGTATCTGGCCAAGATAGCGGTAGAGCAGATGGTTGGCCTCCTGACTGGGTTCGGTTTTCAAGGCCGCACGAAACAGCGAGTCGGCCTGCTGCAGGCTGTCGGTCTTCAGAGCCTCCATGCCCTGACGGACGAGGGAGCCGTAAGAGGACTGGGCGCAGGACAGACTGAAAATTGAAGATTGAAGATTGAAAATTACAGCCAATCCCAACACACTTATGATGCGACTCCTTACCATAATTTTCAATCTTCAATCTTCAACCTTCAATTTTCAATCTTCAATTTCTCTTTATGTACTCCACAATCCACTGGCCGACCTCGCGGGTGCCATACTTTGCGCCACCCTCGACCTGTATCTCCGGCGTGCGGACGTTCTGGTCGAGCGATGCATTGACGGCTTCGCGGACGAGGGCGCCCTCCTGCTGCAGGCCGAAATACTCGAAGAGCATGGCCACGGACAGGATCTGGGCCAGCGGGTTGGCGATGTTCAGGCCCTTGCCCTGGGGCCAGGAGCCGTGGATGGGTTCGAAGACGGGGGTGTGCTCGCCGGTGGAGGCGCTGGGCAACAGGCCCATAGAGCCGGTGATGCACGAGCCTTCGTCGGTCAGAATGTCGCCAAAGGTGTTCTCCGTGACCATGACGTCGAAGAAGCGGGGCTCCTGAATCATGCGCATGGCGGCGTTGTCGACGTACATGAAGTCGGTCTGGACGTCGGGGTACTCCTGCATTATCTCCTGGGCCACATGGCGCCACAGACGGCTCGAGGCCAGGACGTTGGCCTTGTCGACGACGGTCAGGTGGCGGCGGCGCTGGCGGGCGTACTGATAGGCCACACGCAGGATGCGCTCCACCTCGGGACGCGAGTAGTAGTTGGTGTCGTATGCCTCCTCAGTGCCCTCCTTCTTCTCGCCGAAGTACATGCCTCCGGTGAGTTCGCGAATGCAGATGAAGTCGGCGCCGCGGACGAGTTCGTCCTTCAGGGGCGACTTGTGCACGAGG
This sequence comes from Bacteroidaceae bacterium, assembly GCA_017444005.1. Classification (GTDB taxonomy): domain Bacteria; phylum Bacteroidota; class Bacteroidia; order Bacteroidales; family Bacteroidaceae; genus Physcousia. The sequence continues at coordinate 7,190 of JAFSXQ010000259.1, forward strand.
CAGTCGAAGGTGGTGACGGGGCGGATGTTGGCAAAGAGACCGAGTTTCTTACGCATGGCCAGCAGGCCCTGTTCGGGGCGCACCTTGGCCGTGGGGTCGTTGTCGAACTTGGGGTCGCCGACGCTGGCGAAGAGCACGGCATCGGCCTGCATGCAGGTCTGGAACGTCTCTTCGGGGAAGGGGTCACCGACCTCGTCGATAGCATGGGCACCACAGAGGGCTTCCTTATAACTGACCTCGTGGCCAAACTTCTCGGCAACGGCCGACAGCACGGCCACGCCTTGTTCCATAATCTCGGGGCCGATGCCATCACCGGCCAATACAGCAATCTTCAGTTTCATTTATAATTATCTTCTATAATGTTCAGTAATTTTATCGTGGCCTTGATGGCGGCCTCCGTCTGGTCGGCATCGAGGGCGTGGGTGCGGTAGGTCTTGCCCTCGAACTGCCACTCAATGATGGTCTGCACCAGGGCATCGGTGCGGCCACCGGGCGGAATGGTGACGGTGTAGTTGGAAAGCCAAGGGAACTGGCGACCCAGTTTGTCGCGGTAGATGTGGCGGATGCAACGCACGAAGGCGTCGTACTGGCCGTCGCCGGTGGCCGTCTCCTCGTAGAGGGTGCCGTTCACGTTCAACTTCACGCTGGCTATGGGGCGCAGGCCGTAGGAGGTGTTCACCATGTAACTGTCGAGGGTGACGCGCTCGTCCAGCGTGGCATGCTTCAGGACGTCGTTGACGATGAAGGGCAGGTCTTCCTGGGTGACGAGTTCCTTCTTATCGCCCAGTTCGATGATGCGCTCCGTCACGCGGCGGGTCTGCTCGGGGGTCAGTTCCAGGCCCAGTTCCTCAAGGTTGCGCAGGATGTTGGCCTTGCCGGAGTTCTTGCCCAGGGCGTACTCGCGACGGCGCCCGAAGCGTTCGGGGATGAGGTCGTTCTGGTAGAGGCGGCCCTTGTTGTCGCCGTCGGCGTGGACACCGGCCACCTGGGTGAAGACGTTGGCGCCCGTGATGGGCTGGTTCAGGGGAATGGGCACGCCGGAATAACTCTCCACCAGGCGGCTCACCTCGTTCAGGCGGCTTTCGTCGATGCCCGTCTCGGCGCGAAACTGGTCCTTCAGTATGGCCTGGACCGAAGCCAGCGGAGCATTGCCGGCCCGTTCGCCGAGTCCGTTGACGGAGGTGTGTATGCCCCGGCAACCGGCCAGAACGGCGGCCAGGACGTTGGAGATGGCCAGGTCGTAGTCGTTGTGGGCATGGAAGTCGAAGTGGAGGTTGGGGTAACGTTTGCGCATCTGGCGCACGTAGTTGACGAGGTCGATGGGGTTCAGAATGCCCAGCGTGTCGGGCAGCATGAAGCGCTGTATGCCGCAATCCTGCAGGCCGTCGACCAGTCCGAAGACGTAGTCGGGCGACGACTTCATGCCGTTGCTCCAGTCCTCCAGGTAGAGGTTCACCCCTACCCCACGCTCGTGGGCGTAGGCCACCACGGCGCGGATGTCGCGGACGTGCTCGTCGAGAGTCTTCTTCAGTTGCTCCTCGCAATGACGACGCGAACCCTTGCTCAGGAGGTTCAACCTACGGCATCCGGCATCGCAAATCCAGTCGACCGAGGCCTGTCCGTCCACGAAGCCCAGCACCTCCACGCGGTCGAGCATGTCGTTCTGGGCGGCCCAGCGGCAGATGTTCCGTACGGCCTCCTTCTCGCCGTCGCTGACACGCGCCGAAGCCACCTCGATGCGGTCGACCCGGAGGTCGTGCAACAGGGCACGGGCTATCATCAATTTCTCGTGGGGCATGAAACTGACGCCGCTAGTCTGCTCACCGTCGCGCAGCGTCGTGTCCATGATTTCCACCCGTGTCAGTCGTTCGCCTCCCATGCTTCTATCTTGTCGGTGTTCTCCAAAAGGAAGTCGATGTCGTCCAGCGCATTCACGAGACAATACTTCTTGTAGCCGTTCAGTTCGAAGTGCTCCGTGCGGCCGGTAGCCAGGTTGGTCACCGTCTGCTGGGGCACGTCCACCCGCACCTCGGCCTGCGGGTCGCGGGCAATGGTGTCGAAGAGTTCCTGCTGCATGGCCTCGCTGACCACCACGGGCAAGACGAAGTTGTTGAGCAGGTTGTTGCGGTGGATGTCGGCAAAACTGGATGAAATGACGACGCGGACGCCGTACCCGGCAATGGCCCAGGCGGCGTGTTCGCGACTGCTGCCCGAGCCCCAGTTCTTGCCGCCAACAATGATTTCGTGGACGCCCTGGCGCGGTGCCTCGGAGAACTCGGGGCGGTTCATCACGAAGTCGGCTACGGGGCGGTTGTCGGCATCGTAGCGCAGGTCGTGCATGAAGGCGTCGCCGTAGAATTTGGGGTCGCGGGTGGTGAAGGCCAGGTAGCGCGCCGGGATGATGTTGTCCGTGTTGTTGTTGTCTATTGCTATAGGAATGCAGGTAGACTGTATGATGTCGAATTTCTGTTTCATAGCATTGTTCTTGGGTCGGTGATTACTCCTGTTAGAGCCGAGGCGGCAACGGTGAGCGGCGAGGCCAGGATGGTGCGTGCACCGGGGCCCTGACGGCCCACGAAGTTGCGGTTCGAGGTCGAGATGGCCAACTTGCCAGCGGGCACCTTGTCGGGGTTCATGGCCAGGCAGGCCGAGCACGAGGGCAGGCGCAGTTCGAAACCGGCCTCCTCCAGCACCTTGTCCAGGCCTTCGTCGATGATCTGCTGGCGCACGAGCCACGAACCGGGCACGAGCCAGGCCACTACGCCGGGAGCCTTCCGTTTCCCCTTCACCACGGAGGCAAAGGCGCGGAAGTCCTCGATGCGACCATTCGTGCAGGCGCCGAGGAAGACGTAGTCGACAGGCACGCCCTCCAACTTCTGGCCGGGCTGGAACTGCATGTACTGGAGTTGGGAGAGCAATTGTGTGCGCTCGGCTTCGGAGAGTCCGTCCAGCGTGGGGATGGTGCCGTCTACGGGGATGCCGGCACCGGGGTTGGTGCCGTAGGTGATGCGCGGGGCGATGTCCTCGGCGCGGTAGGTCACCTCCTTGTCAAAGACGGCATCGTCGTCGCTCCGCAACTTGCGCCACTCGGCAACGGCCTTGTCCCATTCGGCACCCTTGGGGGCATATTCGCGCCCCTTCAGGTATTCGAAGGTCACCTCGTCGGGAGCAATCAGTCCGGCGCGCGAGCCCATCTCTATCGAGAGGTTCGACAACGTCAGGCGGCCCTCCATCGACATGTTGCGAATCGTCGAACCGGCGTATTCCACTGCATAGCCCGTGGCGCCCGAGGTGGTCATCTGGGCCATGATGTACAGGGCCACGTCCTTGGGCGTAGTGCCCTGGGGCAGCGTGCCCTCGATGCTGATGCGCATGGTCTTGGGTTTCGACTGCAGGATGCACTGCGAGGCCAGCACCTGGGCCACCTCGCTGGTGCCGATACCCATGGCTATGGCGCCCACGGCGCCGTGGGTGGAGGTATGCGAGTCGCCGCAGACGATGGTCATGCCGGGCAGCGAGAGTCCCTTTTCGGGACCCACGACGTGGATGATGCCGTTGTCGCGCGTGCCCATGGCGAAATGGCGGATGCCGAACTCCTCACAGTTGGCCTTCAACGTCTCCACCTGCTTGCGGCCGACGGGGTCGTTGATGCACTCCTGCTGGTCGCTGGGCGTGTTGTGGTCGGGCATGGCCACAATCTTCTCGGGGCGGAACGCCCGCAGCCCCTTGTCCCGGAGCGTGTCGAAGGCCTGGGGCGAGGTAACCTCGTGGGCATAGAGCCGGTCGATGTACAGTTGCGTGGGGCCGTCCTCCACGTTCTGGATGACGTGGGCGTCCCAAATCTTATCAAATAGAGTCTTTCCCATTATTTCTTGAACTTATTTATACAGTCAATATAGGCTTCCACCGAGGCGGTGACGATGTCGGTGTTGGCACCGAAGCCGTAGTAGAGATGGCCGTCGTACTCCACCTGCATGTGCACCTTGCCCACGTCGTCCGAGCCCTTCGATATGGCCTGGATGGTGAACTCCTTCAGCGTCATCTGGCGGCGGATGATGACCTTCAGGGCCCGGATGGCGGCGTCCACGGGGCCGTTGCCGCTGGCCGAGGCCTCGAACTGCTCGCCCGAGATGTTCAGCCCGATGGCGGCCACGCTCTTGACCCCCATGCCGGTGGTCACCTGCAGGTATTCGAGCCGGATGGCGTGCGAGGCCGTGCGGTCGGCACCGGCCAGGACCAGGATGTCGTCGTCCGTCACCTCCTTCTTGCGGTCGGCCAGGCGCAGGAAAGCCTCGTAGATGGCGTCCAGTTTCTCGCCGTCCACCTTTATGCCGTTCATGTGTAGGCGATGCTTCAGCGCCGCGCGGCCCGAGCGAGCCGTCAGGACGATGGCGTTGTCGTCGATGCCCACGTCCTTCGGGTTCATGATTTCGTAGGTCGAGGCATCCTTCAAGACGCCGTCCTGGTGGATGCCGCTGGAGTGGGCAAAGGCGTTGCGGCCCACGATGGCCTTGTTCGGCTGCACGGGCATGTTCATCAGACTGCTGACCATGCGGCTGATGGGGAATATCTTCGTCGTGTTGATGTTCGTGTCGATGTCCAGGTAGGGGTGCGTCTTCAGGGCCATCACCACCTCCTCCAGACTGGTGTTGCCGGCGCGCTCGCCGATACCGTTGATGGTCACCTCCACCTGCCGCGCCCCGTTCAGCACGCCAGCCAGCGTGTTGGCCGTGGCCATGCCCAGGTCGTTGTGGCAGTGGGTGGAGAGGATGGCCTTGCCGGCCGACAATCCATCGACATGCTCCATCAGGTACTTAATCTTCTCGCCAAACTCGTTGGGCAGGCGGAAGCCCGTCGTGTCAGGGATGTTCACCACCGTGGCCCCGGCCCGGACGACAGCCTCCACCACGCGGGCCAGGTACTCGTTGTCCGTACGACCGGCATCTTCGGCATAGAACTCCACGTCCTCCACGTAGCGCTTGGCGTACTTCACGGCACGCACGGCGCGCTCGATGATTTCCTCCGGCGTGGTGTTGAACTTATACCGGATGTGGCTCTCGCTGGTGCCGATGCCCGTGTGTATGCGTTTGTGTTTGGCATACTTCAGTGCCTCGGCGGCCACGTCGATGTCCTTCTCCACGGCCCGGGTCAGGGCACAGATGGTGGGCCACGTCACGGCCTTGGAGATTTCCACTACGGAGTTGAAGTCGCCGGGACTCGAAATGGGGAATCCCGCCTCTATGACGTCCACGCCCAACTGCTCCAGCGCCTTAGCCACCTGTATCTTCTCCACGGTGTTCAACTGGCAACCGGGCACCTGCTCGCCGTCGCGCAGCGTGGTGTCGAAAACAAACAATCTGTCACTCATTCGTCCTTTTACCTTATAATATTTAATCAGATGTGAGTGCAAAGATACGAATAAAAAGCAACGTGGACAAATTTTTGACACCTTATGTCTTTTGTGTCAAGGCTTTTTAGTATCTTTGTACCAATTTATATAAATAATGACTACAATGAAGAGACTAACTCTAATCGTTCTGGCCCTGCTGATGGGACTGACTAATAGCCACGCCGTGCTGAAGGAACGCGACCTGGCGCGGACGCTGGGCGTGCTGCGGGCCGAACTGGCTCGCGACTACGAGAAGCAGCAGGTAATGATGCAGATGTACGAACAACAGGGGGCACAGCAGCACCAGCAACTGGTCTCATACATGAACCAGTGCGAGCAGATAGGGCTGATGCTCTACTCGCAGTCGGCCGACAACACTTTCGATATGGCCTACGCCTGCCAGCAAGCCGTGAACCTCTACCGGCAACTAAACGACAAGAACGGACGCACGTTGCCCTACGACAAAATCATCGCCCGGATGAAGAGCGAGATAGAACGTTACGACGCACTCATCGCCTCACTGAAAAGCATCCCACCCGTGGCCAAAAAGGACGAAGAGGCACTGACGGAGAGCGACAGCATACTGCTGCAGGCCATCGACTCGCTGGAATCGCGCATCGACTCGCTGGAAGAGGTGATGAACAAACCGCTTGACGTGCCCAAGGCGGACGAGGAGGTGCCGGACGAACCGCTGTACCTGACCGGACAGCAACTGGAGGACCGCAAGGCCTGTCTGACGTATGCCGAAACGCTGCGCGACAACATGCTGCAGTTCCTGGAAAGCCTGGAGGCCGAAAGCACGTACTACAAGAGCGTGCAGGAGAAGGTGAAACGGCTGAACGGATTTGCCCAGGCCCGATACAAGATGCTGCAGGACAACATCTACAAGAACGGCGGACGAAGTTACTTCAGCATCCTGGGCAATCTGCCGCGATACATCATGCAGGCCCGCAGTGCCACGAGCACGAAGTACAAGCCCTTCAAGGGTAAGGAAAGCCAGTCGGAATGGCGTGGCATGTCGGTGGTGTTTATCAGCATCTTCGTGGTGCTGTACCTGAGCATAGCCCTGTTCATTACGTACATCATACTGCATTGGTTGCTGCCACGGCGCTGGCGAGGCCCGGAATACAAAGAACGCCGGCAGATGCTCACCCTGGTGCTGGGCACGGGGCTGTTTGCCGTCATCGTCATGATTATCCGCTCGCTGGTGTCGTTCAACTTCGTGCACATGTCCACGGGGCTCATCATCAACATGGCCTGGCTGATGGAGGCCATCTTCCTGTCGCTGTACGTAAGGCTGAAGGGGCGGCAGATGCTGCAGGCGGCCATGATATACATGCCGCTGATGCTGTTGTCGTTCATCGTTATCATGTTCCGCATCATCCTGATTCCCAATGTGCTGTTGAACCTTGTCTTCCCCCCCATCCTACTGATTTTCACGCTGTGGCAACTGTGGATGGCCGAACGCCACCGCAAGGGACTGCCGCTACTGGATATCATCTACAGTTACATCACCTCCATCGCTATGGTCGTGGCCTGCATCGTGGCCTGGGTGGGCTTCACGCTGATGGCCGTGCAGATTATGGTGTGGTGGACCTTCCAACTGGCGGCCATCACCACCATTACTTGCTTCTACGACCTCATGGAGATGTACGAGGATAAGCGGCTGCTGAAGCGCATCGTCAGCGACAACGCAGACGACGTGGCAGCGGCCCGGCGACTAATGAAGCAGGGCGAATACATCACGAAAACGTGGCTCTACGACTTTGTCAACCGCACGGCAGTGCCCATCCTGGCCGTCGGTTCCGTACTGCTGAGCATCTACTGGGCGGCGGGCATCTTCGAGATGACGAGTGTCTGCCAGAAGGCCTTCTACACGAACTTCATCAACGAGAAGGACCTGGTGCAGGTGTCGCTCTTCAAACTCTGTCAGGTGACGGCCCTGTGGTTCATCTTCAGTTACATCAACTACGCCGTGCGCAGTTTCTACGCCTCCTACCGCAAGCAGACAGCCTCGCCGGACGAAGTCCTGAACCTGACACTGGCGCGGAACATCATCGCCATACTCACGTGGGGGCTGTACTTCATCATCGTGCTGGTCATACTGAACGTGCCAAAGTCGGGCATCAGCATCGTCACCGCCGGTCTGGCCACGGGTCTCGGTTTCGCCATGCAGGACCTCATCGAGAACTTCTTCTACGGTCTGTCGCTGATGACGGGCCGTCTGCGCGTGGGCGACTATATCGAATGCGACGGTATCATGGGCCGTGTGGAGAGTATCACGTACCAGAGCACACAGGTCATCACGGCCGACGGCTGCGTCATTGCCTTCCTCAACAAAGCCCTGTTTAGCAAGAACTTCAAGAACATGACGCGCAACCACAGTTACGAACTCATCAGCATCCCCGTCGGCGTGGCCTACGGAACGGACGTGGAGGCCGTACGCCAGATGCTCGTTCAGGC
>JAFSXQ010000030.1 GCA_017444005.1 Bacteroidaceae bacterium
AGCATGGCGGGGAAGACGATGCAGTGGAACACGATGTTGTCCTTGCCGATGAAGTGCACGAGGCGCGTCTCGGGGTCTTTCCACCACGTCTCCCACGAACCCAGTTCGGGCCGGGCGTCGCACAGTTCCTTGGTGTTGCTGATGTAGCCGATGGGCGCATCGAACCAGACGTAGAGCACCTTGCCCTCGGCCCCTTCAATGGGCACGGGTATGCCCCAGTCGAGGTCGCGCGTGACGGCACGCGGATGCAGTCCGCCGTCGAGCCACGACTTGCACTGGCCGTAGACGTTCGGTCGCCACTCCTTGTGCTCCTCCAGAATCCACTTCTCCAGCCAAGGCTGGTCCTTGTCCAGGGGCAGATACCAGTGCTTCGTTTCGCGCTTCACCAGCGGATTGCCCGTCTCGGCGTTGTAGGGGTTGATGAGTTCCTCGGGCGACAGGGTGGCACCGCAGTGTTCGCACTGGTCGCCGTAGGCATCGGCCGTGTGGCAGCGCGGACATTCGCCGCGTATGTTACGGTCGGTCAGGAAGTGCCCCGTCTCCGGGTCGTAGAACTGCTCGGTCACCTTCTCCACGAACTTGCCCTCGTCGTAGAGTTTCCGGAAGAAGTCGCTGGCCAGCCGGTGGTGCGTGGGCGACGTCGTGCGGCTGTAGATGTCGAACGAGATGCCGAAGCGCTCGAACGAATCCTTAATCAGATTATGGTAGCGGTCCACCACCTGCTGCACGGTGATGCCCTCCTTGCGGGCACGGATGGTGACGGGTACGCCGTGTTCGTCCGATCCGCCGATGAACAGCACGTCGCGCCCCTTCAGGCGGAGGTAGCGCACATAGATGTCGGCCGGAACGTACACGCCGGCCAGGTGGCCGATGTGGACCGGGCCGTTGGCGTAGGGCAGTGCAGCCGTTACCGTTGTACGTTTGAAGTTCTTTTGCATAAAGTTAACTATTATTGGTGATATTATGTAACTATTTTTGGTGATTTTGTCGTGCAAAGATACGAAATAAATACGAAATAATTGTACAAAAGACAGAAAATACGTATATTTGCAGCCGTAAACAGATTGATTTAGAATAGATGAGGACATTTCGCATCTTCATTATCATAGTGTTGTCGCTTTGCCTATTGCCTGCCTCGGTGGCATTGGCCCAGCAGAAAACACGTCTGCAGTTGCGCGGACAGGTACGCGACAACAAGGGGCAGCCCGTGGAGTTAGCCCATGTGGTGCTGAACCGCGCTTTCGGCACCTACACCAAGGCCGACGGTTCCTTCACGCTGACGAACCTGCCCGGTGGCACCTACCAGTGGGAGGTGACGTGCGTGGGCTACGAGACGGCCCGGGGCACCACCGAAGTGAAGGAGGGTGCCAAGCGCCTGACCATCACGCTGCAGGAACGCAGCCTGGGCCTGAACGAGGTCACCGTGGTGGCCAAGCAGACCCAGATGGGCTCCATCTCCGAGATAGGGCAGGACGCCATCCGCCACCTGCAGCCCAAGAGTGTGGGCGACATGCTGCAACTGATGCCGGGCAGCCTGACCGAAAATCCCAGTCTGAACAACCTGTCGCAGGTGAAAATCCGCGAGATTGACGGCGACTACAACAACTCGCTCGGTGCCAGCGTCATCGTGGACGGCATGCAACTGTCGAACGACGGCAACCTGCAAACGCTGTCGGCCACGCGCTTCGGCACCAATTCCAGCCAGAACGTCGATGGCATGAGCAACCAGACCACAGCCGGGCGGGGCATCGATCTGCGCACGCTGTCGGCCGGTACGGTGGAGAGCATCAAGGTCATTCGCGGCATACCCGGCGTGGAGTATGGCAACCTGACGTCGGGCGTGGTCATCGTGGAGACCAAGTCGGGCCGCACGCCCTGGGAGGCCAAGGTCTCGGCCGACCCGTTCTCGAAACTGGTATTTGCCGGCAAGGGATTTGCCCTGAAGAACGGCGGCGCCATCAACCTGGGTGCCGACTGGGCGCAGTCGTGGAGCGACGTGCGCAAGCACTATCTCGGCTACGACCGCATCACGGCCTCGGCCGGATACAGCGACCAGTGGGGCCCCGTCTCGATGAACGTGCGCGGTGCCTTCTATTCCAACGTCAACAACCGTAAGGACGACCCCCAGATGGAGGAAATGGAGGTGTTGCTGTTCAAGAATAAGAACGTGGGCGGACGCGCCTCGGTGACGGGCGACTGGAAAATCGGCGCTTCGTGGATAGACAAACTGGACTACGCCCTGTCGGCCCAATACGCCCACTCGGTGGACGAGCACAAGGACCGCATCTACAGCCCCGACGGAGCCGTCACCAACGTACGCGAGAGCGGCATCCACGTGGCCCGCTTCCTGCGCGATGCCTACTGGTCGGAGTACAACATCGACGGCCGTCCCTATCGGGCCACGGCCACCCTGAAGGGTTCGAAGTACCTGCAGATGAACCAACAGAACCACATGAACCTGAACATCGGAGCCGAGTACACCGTCGACGGTAACCACGGAGCCGGACTGCGGTATGACGAGACATACCCGCCCCAGGGCACAGCCCAGCACACTCTGCGCCCCCGGGCCTATGACGACATTCCGGCCCTGCAGACCCTGAGCGCCTGGGCCAGCGACCGCGTGTCGCTGAAGGTGGGGACGGTGGGCATCGTCGTTGAGGGAGGCGTCCGGCTGTCGAACCTCTTCCTGGACAAGGCCAAGAGCGGAGGCGCCCGGAACAAGTTCGTGGCCGAGCCGCGCATCAACACCTCGCTGAGCCTGCTGAACAAGAAGAACCAGAAGGTGTTTGACGACCTGAGCCTGACCGGCGGTTTCGGCATCAGCAACAAGATGCCCACGCTGCTCTATCTGTACCCCGACCGCTCGTACTACGACTTCCCCAGCCTGACCAAGTGGGGGGCTACGGAGGCCGACCGCCTGGCCCTCATCACCACCCGCGTCATCGAGGACACGCAGAACCCCGACCTCCGGCCCATCAACACCCGCAAGTGGGAGATGGGACTGAGTTTCCGCATCGGGCAGTTCAACGGCTTCCTGACCTACTTCAACGAGCGCCATCGCCACGAGTTCGGCTTCGACCCCGAGATGTTCATCATGACCTATCCGCAGTACCAGGTCCCGGCCACGGCCACCAATCCCGTCTTCGACCCGGCCACGCAGAGCGTCAGTTACACCGACGACAACGGGCTGCGCCAGGTGGCCGACATCAACTACCGCACCTATTTCTACAGTTGGGGCCGTCCGTCCAACAACTCCCGCTCGAACAAGCACGGCATCGAGTACGGCATCGACCTGGGCGAATGGCGGGCCCTGCGCACCAGCCTGAACGTGAGCGGCGCCTGGTTCCACATCACCCGCAAGAGCGAGACGATAGGCCTCTCGTCGCTGGAGCCCGAATATCCCTATCTGGCCATCATGCCCAGCGGCGGCGGTTCGGTGCGCGACCGCGTGAACACCACCTTCCGCTTCGTCACCCACATTCCGGCCATCAAGATGGTGTTCACCACCACGGCCCAGGTGGTGTGGTACGACAGCCAGCGCATGACCTACCAGGACGACAGTGGCCGCGAGCGGAGATACCTGTATTCGTACAAGGAGGCCAACGGCGAGTACCGCGACTACTGGGCCGTAGACCCCATCGGCTACTACGACAAGCAGGGCAACCGCTACGACTGGACCGCGGCCGACGCGGCCGACAGCCAGAAGAGCCGCATGATTAGCCGCTACCAGTTGTATGCCTACGAGCGCGACGTCATCTCGCCCTGGGTGCTGCTCAGTTTCCGCTTCACCAAGGAACTGGGCAAGATAGGCGAGTTGTCGTTCATTGCCAACAACTTCCCCAACATGAAGCACTTCCACACCAACAAGCACAGCCTGTCGAAGACGCAAGTCTATCCCGACCTGTACTTCGGTGCCGAACTGAAACTGAAACTGTGATATATAGAAACCTTTATTATTAACTAAAAACAAAAAGAAGACATGAAAAAGTTTTTTCATTATGCAATGCTGCTTACCATCGCTATGGTAACTCCGTTGTTCGTTGCCTGCGACGACGATGAAGAAAAGGTTCCCGAGTACACGCTGACGGTGGAGATGGTTCTGCCCGAAGGCATCGATGCTTCGAACGTTTCGTCTCTGGTAGTCGAGGCTGTCAAGAACCTTGCGGGTGAGGTTAAGACCGTAGAGGGCCTGACCGCCACCTTCACGCTGCCCCAGGGCTCGTACGACATCTCCGTGACCGGCGATGTGAAGGACGACGTGACCGCCAGCCTGAAGGGTGCTGGCAAGGTAGACCTGTATGCCGACGCCACCGTCAAGGTGGAACTGGCCGTTGTCTACGAGTCGCCCATCCTCTTCAAGAGCATCTACTGCGCCGGCGGTAAGGCCGGTTACACCCAGGACACCTACTTCGAACTGGTGAACAACTCGGACGAGGTGCAGTATCTCGACCAACTGGTGCTGATGTACTGCTCGGCTGGCCAGAAGGCTCCCAACGCATGGCAGGCCAATGGTGTCACCGACATCTACTATCAGGCACAGGGTCCCGTTGTTGCCTTCCCCGGCAACGGCACCGACTATCCCTTGCAGCCCGGCCAGAGCGTGGTCATCGCCAACGATGCCACCAACCATCAGGAGGCTGACCCCGAAGGCATCCACAGCGACCTGAGCGGTGCCGACTGGGAAATCTATCTCGACTACTCCAAGATGGGCGACGTAGACTACGATGCTCCCAACCTGACGGCTATCTTCTACAACAACGAGTACATGCGTGCCTTCGCCCTGGGCTTCTTCAACGGTGCCTACATCCTGGCCAAGTTGCCCGTTACTCCCGATGCATACGCTGCCGACGAGACCAGTTTCAGCACCACGCCCGGTACCACCAGCACCACGCTGAACATGGGCATCCCCAGCAAGTATGTGCTGGATGCCGTAGAGGCTTGGGACCGCGACGATGCCGACCACTATCCCGTCTTCCTGCCGAAGGACGATGCCAAGGCCACTTGGGCTCCTGTAGGATGGAGCGGTCAGTGCCTGCGTCGTAAGGTTGCAAAGATCGAGGACGGCCGTGCCTACTACAAGGACACGAACAACTCCTTCGAGGACTTCCTGACCGACCAGCCTCAGACCCCCGGCGTAACGCCCACTGCTGTTGACTAATACACCCTAATCTGTTATACTCTGAACCGTACCGCTGCTACGGCGGCGGGCGGTTCAGAGTTCATTCACCAAGACGATGACAAGAGACATTCGACTTTCGCTCGTTGCTGCTGCACTGTTGCAGGTGGCCGCGGCTGTGGCACAGACATCGGAACTGGGCCGCAACCTGTGGACTGCCCAGCAGAACAACGAACTCTGGAACGTGAAGTACAACTCGGCCAACCCCACGCGCATCTCCTCGAACCGCGAGCGGAATGCCGCCTTCGCACGGGCCGACTATACGCTCACCCGTGGCGACTTCCACGCCATCGACCAGTCGGGCCGACAGAACGAACTGAATGTCTACTTCGGCGGACTGAAGCAACTGAAGAAGGTAGACCTGTACGGCTCGCTGCGCTACGACAACCAGCAGGCCAAGGACCGCGCCTGGAACTCCACCTACGGCCTGGAGCCCACCAACCCCTTCACGATTGCCGACTCCATTGCCGGCAAGTCGACCACCGAAGCCTTCCAACTCGAGGCCCTGGCCTCGTACACCATCAACGAACGCTGGAAGATGGGCCTGGGCATTGACATACACAATGCGTCGTTCTCCGACCAAATCGACCCCCGACCCAAAGTGAACACCACCGTCATCCCCGTCACCCTGGGCACGGACTGGCAGGTGTCGTCGCCCCTGTCGCTGGGGCTGGCTGTCGGCGTCCGTTTCTATAATTCCGACATGTCCTATACGCGTGTCAACAACCGTGTGGGGCACCAGTTCTTCCTAATGAAGGGCATGGGCGACAACATGAGCCTGAGCAGCAACTCCGAGGCCAGTTACCGGCGCGACTATCACGGCTTTGCCTACCAGGCCGCGCTGCAGGCCGCATGGCACCGCCCCGAGGGCCGATGGCACGACTTCCTCCAACTGCAAGCCGAGCGCGGCACGCAGGATGCCACCGACGGAGGCTCCAGTTACACCTTCAAGGGAGGCGACTACGCATACACCCGGCTGGGCATACAGGACCGCCTGCAGTTCCAGCCCAACGACAAACGGCTGCACCAGTGGACCATCGCCGCAAGTATGCTGCAAGGCGAAGGCACCTGGTACGACCAGAAACGCATCACCGACACCGAGCACAACAACCGTGTCGACTACACCGTCCTGGGCAAGACGAAAGCACACAAGCCCAGCCTCATGACAGGCGACATCAGTTATCGCCTGCACTTCCTCAACGAACAGACAACACGCCTCTCCGTGGGCGCCAACGTCGGCATGGAGCATGCCTCGACCAAGCACCTGACCGATGCCGGCACCCGGAAGCAAAGTTACACCCGTGCCCATCTGCAGGTGGACGCTCGCGACGAGATTGCGCTCCGCCGCGGCCGGCTGAACCTGGCCCTAGGGGCCGGACTGTGGATGCCCGTCGGCGACAAGAAGTTTGCCTCCGCCACTGAAGCCACCGCCGCCGGCACACTCATCACGCGCGACTACGTGAATCCCCTCTTCGCCTACGAAACGGCACAGTTCTATCGTGTGGCAGCCCTCGTCGACTACTGCCTGCCCCTGCACCACGGCAAACTGGGTCTGGGCCTGTACGGCAAGGTGCGCTGTGACATCTACGGCGACGATGCCACCTATACCGACATCTATACATCCACGACACTCACGACCATGCAGGTGGGCGTGTACCTAAAATTCTGAACCCATGAGACTCCTACGTCTACTTTATCTTCTGGCAGCCGCCGTTGTGCTGTGCCCCGCGAAGGGCATTGCCGCCCGACGCGGCTTTGCCATCGTCATCGACCCCCAGAGCCTGGCCCAGGCCCGCACGGAAGTGGAAGCCTACGCCCAGGCCATCGAGCAACGGCAGGGCCTCCGGGTGTACACCATCGTCGACCAGTGGGGCGTGCCCGACAGCATACGCCACTGCCTGCAGACCCTCTACACCCAGAAGCAGGACCCCATCGTGGGCTGCGTGCTGGTGGGCGACATACCGGTGCCGATGGTGCGCGACGCACAGCACATGACCTCGGCCTTCAAGATGAACCAGACCGCCAACCGCCGCGACAGCAGCGTGCCCAGCGACCGCTTCTACGACGACTTCAAACTCGCCTTCCGCTATCTGGACCGCGACACAGCCCAGTGGTCGCACCTGTTCTACTATTCGCTGACAGCCGAGGGCACGCAGCGCCTGCAGCCCGACATCTTCAGCGGCCGCATCCGTCCCACCGATGCCAAGGGCGAGAGCCGCTACGAGAAACTGCGCCGCTACCTGCGCAAGGCCACGGAATGGAAACGGAACCCTGACGGCCTGAACACGATGCTGGTGTTCAACGGCAGCGGCTCGCTCTCGGAGAGCAACGTGGCACACATCGACGAGTTCCGCGGGCTGGCCGAGCACTTCCCCGAGTTTGCCGAGAAGCCGGAGTCGTTCAGTTACATGGAGTACACCGAGGAGCCGTACATCGAGAAGAAACTGATGAACGAACTCATGCGCCCCGAACTGAGCGTGGCCATGCTGCACCACCACGGCGACTTCGATACCCAATACCTGAGCAACTACCCCAAGCCGCGCACGCTGGCCGAGGCCATCGAGTACATCCGCTATCAGGCCCGCGACCACCGGCGCACCTACATACGCCGCGGCATGGAACCCGACTCGGCCCTGGCCCGGGTGCTCCGTCAGGGCGTTCCCCAGGACTGGCTGTCCGATGCGGGCGAGGCCGAACGCGAACGCCAGGACTCGATACTCGTGGAGCAGACCAACATCACCCTGGCCGACTTCGGACCCGAAGGCCTGCGCCCCAACGTGCGCCTGTCCATCTTCGACGCCTGCTACAACGGAGCCTTCCACAACGAGGACTGCATCGCCAACGAATACATCTTCCAGACCGGGAAGGCTCTCGTCGGCCTGGGCGGTACGGTGAACGTGCTGCAGGATAAGTGGGCCGACCACTTCCTCGGACTGATGGCCGACGGCATGATGGTGGGCTTCCTGGGGCAGTACTATACCTACCTGGAGTGGCACGTCATCGGCGACCCCACATTCTGCTTCGCACCCCGCCAGGGTGCGCCTGCCGTGAACCAGATGCTGGCCACGTGGAGCGACAAGCAGTGGCTGAAGGTGCTGGACAAGAAGGCAAGTGCCGACCTCCAGTGCATGGCCATCTTCAAGAACAGCCTTAACCCGCAACTCTCCGACGAACGCCTGCTCCGCTTGCTCCGTACGTCGCCCCTGGCTATGGTTCGCCTCGAAGCCTTCCAGGCCCTGAAGCGGCGGGGCGGGGACAGTTTCGTGGAGGCCATGCAGACGGCCTCGCACGACAACTACGAGATGATACAGCGCTTCGCCGTCAACGAAATGCAGGTCAACGGCGACCCGCGCATCGTTCCCTCCATAGCCCGCCTCGTGGCCCGCAACAACACGTCGGCCCGCGTGCGCTTCAATGCCCTGCAAAGCCTGCAGTTCCTGGATGGCGGACTGGTGCGCAAGGCGGTGGCCGAGGAGGTGGACCGGCGTGTGCCCTACGTGCTGGACCCGCAGGAATACCGCAAGGGCATCGATAAGAGCGTGGACAGTTATTGCAACCGTTGGGACGAGGACATCGACGAACTGACCCAGGGGAAACTGGACGAGAAGAAGGCGCTCCGGCAGGCCAACTACATGCGCATCTATCTGCCCCCCTACAAGATTCCCGCAGTGTGCGACTTCGTCAGGACCTGTGGCAACGCCCCATTGCAGCGCGACCTGCTGGAGGCGCTCGGCTGGCATGGCACGGCCTATACGGCCCCGAGCATCCGCCAGTTGTGCGAGCAACTGACCGCGGACGAGACGCTGGACCCCGAAGTGCGGGCCGAGGCCCTGAAGACGTTGAAGCGGATCAAGGGTTAATGCTTAATGTAAAAGTGAGTTCCACGCGTGGAACTGGCGAGTTCCATGTGTGGAACTGATGAGTTCCACGTGTGGAACTGAAAATGACATTGTGAGAATAGGAACCAAAAGAAACAGAAATACAGTATGAAGAAATTATTGTTGACGATTCTGGCCTGCGTGGGCATGGCCGCAAGTGTTGAGGCCGGCGACGGCTTCGCCATCGTTATTGATAAGGACAGTTACGGGGAGGCCCGGGCGGAGGTGGATGCCTACGCGCAGTGCGTGGAGCAACTGCACGGCCTGAAGGTCTTCACGGTGGTCGACCGCTGGGGCGTGCCCGACAGCATTCGGGCCGAACTCATCCGCCTGCACACGCAGAAGACGAACCCCATCGTCGGCACGGTGCTCATCGGCGACATCCCCGTGGCCATGATTCGCGACGGCCAGCACATGACCTCGGCCTTCAAGATGAACCAGGTGCAGCCCCGCAAGGAGAGCAGCATCCCCAGCGACCGCTTCTACGACGACTTCGGCCTCCGCTTCCGCTATCTGGACCGCGACAGCGATGCCAACTACTTCTATTACAGCGTGACGCCCGAGAGCGACCAGCGCCTGCACCCCGACATCTACAGCGGACGCATCCGCCCCACGGATGCCAACGGCACCAGCCGGTACGGCAAACTGCGCCAGTATCTGCGCAAACTGGTGGCGGTGAAGCAGCAGCAACGCCGCCTGGAGAAGATGTTCTTCTTCAGCGGACACGGCTACATCAGCGAGTCGAAGGTGGCCCGCATGGACGAGAAGGCTGCATGGTTCGAGCACTTCCCGCAACTGAAGGACAACCGCAACCGCATCAGTTACATGGACCACTCGGACCACAATCCCGTGAAGGAGCAGGTGATGGGCGAGGTGATGCGCACCGACCTGGACCTGGCCGTCCTGCACCACCACGGCTACTGGGACACGGAATACTTCAACGGCTCGAAGCAAATCGTGACCGTGAAGCAGGCCAAGGAGTACATCCGCCAGAACGTGCGCGAGCACATCGTGGCCGCCAAGCAGAAGGGGCGCGACTGGGAGAAGATGCAGCGCGACCTGCAGGAGCGGTTCGACCTGCCCGACTCGTGGCTGGCCGACGTCTTCGACCCTGCGCTTAGCCTCAACGACTCCATCGAGGACGCTGCCGCCGACCTCCATCTCGAGGACTTCGCCTTCTACGGCTACCAGCCCAATGCGCCCGTTGTGGTCATCGATGCCTGCTTCTGCGGCTCGTTCCACCGGGAGGACTGCATCGCCAACGAATACATCTTCCAGCCCGGCACTACGGTGAGCGTCGTGGCCAACAGCGTCAACGTGCTGCAGGACAAGTGGAGCGACCGCCTCATCGGACTGATTGCCGAAGGCGGATGCGTGGGCGACATCGTGCGCTACTCCACCTACCTGGAAAGCCACGTCGTCGGCGACCCGACCTATCGCTTCACGCCCAAGGGCAACGCGCCGGACATCGACCACCT
The DNA here is from genome assembly GCA_017444005.1 of Bacteroidaceae bacterium. Classification (GTDB taxonomy): domain Bacteria; phylum Bacteroidota; class Bacteroidia; order Bacteroidales; family Bacteroidaceae; genus Physcousia. The sequence continues at coordinate 10,533 of JAFSXQ010000030.1, forward strand.
GATTCTGGAGAACAAACCGGCCACGTGGAAGAAACTGCTGAAGAGCGAGAAGCCCGAACTGCAGTCGCTGGCCATCGAGCAGTTGTGCCGCCTGGGGCGGATGACGTCGGCCCAGTTGCGCCAGATATACGAGACCTCGCCCGTGGGCATTGTCCGCCTGATGGCCCTGATGAAGATTGCCGACTGCCGCGACGACAATGCCATCGAAGTCATCAAACTGGCTTCGCAGGACAGTTACGAGATGGTGCAGCGCCAGGCCATCCGCCTCATCCACAACAGCGGCGACGAGCGCCTCATTCCGGCCCTCATCGCCATCAGCATCGAGAACAACACGTCGGACCGCGTGAACTTCGACGCCCGCATGGCGCTGGGCGTGTTCCCCGAGGACAAGTTGCAGCGGGAGTTTGCCCTGCAGTTCGACCGCCCCACGGTGCAGACCATCCACAAGGACACCATCCGCTCGCTCATCTCGAAGACGATAACGCGCTATGCCAGTTCGAAGGCCAAGGAGATCGAAGCCATCGACACGGCCAGCGTGAAGGAGGTGAAGTTCACCATCCGCTCGCAGCGCAACGACCTGGTTCATGCCTACGTGCCCTTCTTCCTGAACTACGTGGAGAGCGGCAAGGCCGAGCCGGAGGTGCAGACGATGGTGCTGGAGGCGCTGGGCTGGCATCCGCAGTCGTACATGGCTCCTGTCATTGCCGAGCACGCCTTGGCCATCAGCAAGGATGAGAAGTATGCCCGGGAGGTGCGCGACGAGGCACTGAAAACCTACAACCGAATACATGCGCGCTAAGATACTGACCAGAATATGGATGCTGTGCCTGCTCGCTCCGCTTGGGGCCGAGGCGCAGCATCGCATCTATCCGTCGCCCGAACTCACGCCCGAGGTGCAACGGATACGCAAGGCCCGTAGCCCCTTCCGTGCGTCCACGGACGTGGCCTTGCCCGCCTCCGTCGACAATTCCACCACGGCCTACTTCCCGCCCATCATTGACCAGCAGGGCGGTTCGTGTGCTCAGGCAGCCGGCATCGGCTACATGTTCACCTACGAACTGAACCGCCTGCTGCAGCGCGACGCCCGTGCCAGCGACGACCATCGCATGAGTTACCTGTTTGTGTGGAACATGATAAACGGCGGCCAGGACCAGGGCAGCATGGTGGAGTCGGGGCTGCAGATAGCCAAGCAGTACGGCGTGATGAGCGAAGAGGACTTCGGCAGCACTTTCGTCTATAACTATAAGTGGGCGACGGGCTACGAGCACTATCTCCACGCCATGCGGAACCGCGCCAGCGAGATTCTCTCGTTCGAAGACAGCATCCCCCTCATCAAGCGCTACCTCTACGACGGCGGGGACGGCAGCAGGCCCGGCGGTGTCGTCACGTTCAGCACGATGGCCGAGGGGTGGCGCTTCATGCGCGACTACGACGGACCCAGCGCGACGGGCTACCACTGCCTGCTGACCCACCTGGGCACCGACGGCTCGCATGCCCTCACCATAGCGGGCTACGACGACCTTGTGACCTACGTCGACGACCAGGGCGTCCGCCACACGGGAGCCTTCATCGTCGTGAACTCGTGGGGCACGTACAGCCACGACAACGGACGCTTCTACCTGCCATACGACTTCTTCCGCGACCCGGATGTGAAGTCGATGGAACTCAGCAACAGCATGAACGGCGTGCGCGTCACCACCTACGAACCGAAACTCATCTTCCGCATCGGGCTGTCCTACACGTCGCGCGACGACTTGCGCTTCGGCATGAATGAGGGGCAGAACCGCAACCAGCAACTCCCGTCTACCTCCTTCTACTTCAGCCATATCTTCTACCACCAGGGGGGCGACTTCAATATGCAGGGACAATGGCGGCCGGCCGACATCGACCTGGCGATTGACTATACGTCGCACCTGAACGACCGGAAGGCCCCCGAACTGTACTACCTGAACGTGGTGAAGCAGCCTCATGGGAAGGCCACGGGCGAGGGAGAGGTGCAGCGCGTGGAGGTTATCGACCTGCGCGGGCAGCAGCCCATCGTCCATTCCTATCACGGTGCGTTGCCCCAAAGCATACAGAACGGCAGCAACATCTTTGCCATAGCCCTGCGGCCGCTATACTCCTTTGTGGCTTCAGCCCTGCAGTGGCTGACCGGCGGAGAACCT
>JAFSXQ010000260.1 GCA_017444005.1 Bacteroidaceae bacterium
ATGGACGTATACTGCTATGCGGAGGCTGTTCCTTCAGGCAGGAATGTATTTAAAAATGTAGATTGCTCCAAAGTAACACTCCATGTACCCGCTGCTTCACTTGAGGCATACAAAAATGATGGCGTTTGGGGCGCTTTTGGACATATCGTGGCACTGGCGGACGATGAACTGCCCGTGGGATCCATTCGAGATACAAAATATAGGATTCAAGGTGTTTATGACCTTAATGGTCGGCAGCAGACAAGAGAAAAGAAGGGCGTCAACATTCTCCGCTACTCGGACGGAACCATGAAGAAGGTAATGGTAAAGTGACGCAGAGCGATTCTTCTATTATAGGAAACCGGAGACGGTTCTGAATTCTACTGAGTCACACATGTCGAGTAAGAACAGCGTGTCGACATTTATTTTCCCATAGTATGGGAAAGGCTTGTCCCATAGTATGGGAAAAGCGTTTCCCACGCGTGGGAAAAATCATCGGTTCTCGTCATTGCCGGGTTTTGTAGGCATAAAATAGGACGAAGCATACTATGCTTAGGACATAATTGGGGGCTGAAAACGGGCAAAACCATCACCGCAATCACCTGTCGTCACCCGAACCGTCACCCTGCAATCATCATATAATGAATGTGTTACATGGGAGGGTGATGGTTTGACGGTTTTTTGTGAGAAATTTCTTATAGTTCAAAGTTCAGGGCTTCTCCCGTGCGTGGATGTACGAACGCCAGTTGGTCGGCCCAGAGCATGAGGCGAGCGGCAGCGTGACCATATAGGCGGTCGCCGACGATGGGGTTGGCCAGGCCCAAGGGGTGTGCCATGTGGACGCGCAGTTGGTGGGTGCGTCCCGTCTGTGGCCAGAGCCTGACGAGGGCGTGCCCGTCGCTGTTGCCGGCCACTTCGTAACGGGTGATGGAGCGTTTGCCGTACGCCTCGTGTACCATCTGTCGCGGACGATCGTATGGGTTGGGACAGAGCGGCAGGTCGATGGTGCCGCTGAGGCCCGTCTCCAGGCTCCGTTCCAACAGGGCGGAGTAGCGTTTCTGCACGGTGTGGCGGATGAATTGTTGTTGCAGGTGTAGGTAGGCCTCGTTGGTGAGCGCCACGACCATCAGGCCCGACGTGTCCATGTCCAGGCGGTGGACAATCACGGGCCCTTCGGCTTGGGGATAGCGCTGGCGGACGATGTCCAGGAGCGAGGGCAGTTCTTCCTTCCCCGGCACGGAGAGCAGACCCGACGGCTTATCGAAGACCACGATGTCGGCGTCCTCGTACAGGGTTCGCAGGCGGCTCATCGTCTGGGCATAGTCCTTCATCATGGGGTTCGGTTCCACGTCCAGCCCCTGCAGCATCCACGTGAGGATGGGTTTGCACTTGTGCTGGCAGGCGGGGTAGAAGTGACCCTCCTCGCGTATCTCGCCCTTTGGCGAACGGCCCATCCAGAACTCGCCCATGCAGAGCGGACGGAGCCCGTGCCGGTAGGCGTATTGCAGCAGTTTGGGTGCACAGCAGTCGCCCGCGCCGGCCGGTGGTGTCTTGTCGGCAAAGATGTCCAGCAGCGAGGCACTCTCGCCGTTGGCGTTCAGCAGGTGGTATTGCTCGAAGAGCCACTGCTGCAGGGCCTGACTGCGGCGGACGCGTTCGTCGCCCTTGGGCAAGAGTGAAATCTCGGCTTCCTCCTGTTCGAAATAGGTCCCATGCAGGTCGAAGACGGGCGGCACGAAATAGGGCAGGGTGCTGCGCCGGCAAAGCGTACCCGAGAAGGCTGCCAGGAACCCGCCTTCCACGACGAGGACGCCCAGCATCTTGCCTTCACCGATTTCGGCGGCCCAGTCGGCATGCCGGCCAACCTCGCGCTTCACCTCCTCGGCGGCTATCCTACACAGCGGATGCGGCTCGTAGCAGAAGGGGTAGGTCATCTGGCGCGGGGCCTCGATGCCCTCAGCCTCCGGGGGTAGGGGATGAATCATTCAATCTCGAGTTCAAATATCTGGTGCAGTTGCTTCAGGGCCACGCTGTCCTTCAGCATCTTCTGGAACAGGTCGGGCTTGCTGTACGACTTCACGGCCACGTCGATGGCGGCCAGTTTTATGTCCATGCTCACGCCGGGCACCTGCAGTTCCTGGCCGATGTACGCCCGAATGTCTTTTCCGATTTTCTCTATCGCCTTCTGAATGAAGGGGTTGCTGACCGTGATGGAAAACGACGTTGGGGACGTGACCTCGGGCGTTATGGCTCGCAGTCGCTGGGCCGTCACCGCTTCGCTCTGGGGCAGTGTGTTGGCAAACTGTTGCCATGCGAGTATAAGCCGTTCGGTGTCGAGGACTTTCGGTGCAGTCGCTGAGGGCGTACTTGTCGTAACGGTGCTTGCTGTGGGCGCGGCCTGCGGACTTGTCGGTTGACTGGCCGGGCTTTGCTGAGGCCTGGCCGAGGGTATGCGTATGCTGGTGGATGCCAGGTTGAGCGTTGCCAGTTTCTGGGGTTCGGGAGCCTTCTTCGCCGCTGTTGCCTGACGGGGCGCAACGACATTTGCCGCCATCTGTGGGGCGGCTGGGGCAGACGCGGCTGCTACCTGAGCAACGGTCTGCTTAAATAGGGGTTTTAATATCTTCGCAGGGCGGCGCCCCGCACCGGCTCCGTCGTCGTCGGTGGCCTCGGCAACCTGAATCAGGCAGAGTTCCACCTGCAGGCGCTTGTTGCGGCTCTGGCGGTACCCGAGGTCGCAGTCGTTGCACAGCCGGATGGCCCTGTACAGGAACTGCGGACGGCACCGCATGGTCTGTTCGTGGAACCGCTGTTGCTGTGCCTCGCTCACCTCCAGCAGGGGCAGCGTCTTGGCATCGCGGCTGACCAGCAGACTGCGGAAGTGGGAGGCCAGGCCGCCGATGAAGTTGCCGCCGTCGAAGCCTTTCTCCACGATTTCGTTGTAGAGCAGGAGCGACTCCTCCACGTTCTTCGCCAGCAACAGGTCGACCATGCGGAAGTAGTACTCCGAATCCAGTATGTTCAGGTTCTCGAGCGTGGCCTGATACGTCACGTTGCCCTGGGTGAAACTTACCATTTGGTCGAATATCGACAGGGCATCGCGCATGCCGCCGTCGGCCTTCTGGGCAATCAGGTTCAGCGCCTCTTCCTCCACCGTGTAGCCTTCCTTCTCGGCCACGTACTTCAAGTGGTCGACGGTGCTCTTCAGCGTGATGCGTGCGAAGTCGTACACCTGGCAGCGGCTCAGTATGGTGGGCAGAATCTTGTGCTTCTCCGTCGTGGCCAGGATGAAGATGACGTACTTGGGCGGCTCCTCCAGCGTCTTCAGGAAGGCGTTGAAGGCCTGCTGCGACAGCATGTGCACCTCGTCGATGATGAACACCTTGTACCTGCCCACCTGTGGCGGAATGCGCACCTGGTCGATGAGTTCGCGGATGTCGTCGACCGAGTTGTTCGAGGCGGCGTCCAGTTCGTGGATGTTCATCGAGCGCCCCTCGTCGAAGGCGCGGCACGATTCGCACTCGCCGCAGGGTTCGCCGTTCTCGCCCAGATGCTCGCAGGTGATGGTCTTGGCAAAGATGCGTGCGCAGGTGGTCTTGCCCACGCCGCGCGGCCCGCAGAACAGGTAGGCGTGCGCCAGTTTGCCCGTCCGTATGGCATTCAGCAGGGTAGTGGTCAGGGCCCGTTGCCCCACCACCATGTCGAATGTGGCAGGCCTGTATTTCCGGGCCGATACGATGTATTGTTCCATTTCGTGTGATATAAATTCGTACAAAGTTAGTGAAAAGCGATGAACGAAGCAAGTGCAAAGCCAAATTAATTTCTACTTTTTCCACGATTGCAAAAGGCAGATAAATTTGCCCCGAAAAGTTTCTTCGTTTCGCTAACTTTTTGTATCTTTGGGGCATTAATGCTAATAAATTCAACAGATATGACAGCACAAGACAAGGCTCTGCTTGAGGCCAAGGGCATCAGCGAGGCACAGATTGAACAGCAGTTGCGCGACTTCCAGACGGGTTTCCCCTTCCTGAAACTGGCGGGTGCGGCTGCTATCGGACGCGGCATCATGGCCGTCAGTGACGAACAGGAGAAGGCCTGCATCAAGGCCTGGGACGACTACAAGGCCGAGGGGCACCACATCACGAAGTTTGTGCCCGCATCGGGCGCTGCCAGCCGCATGTTCAAGGATATGTTCGAGTTTCTGTCGGCCGACTACGATGTGCCTACGAAGCCCGCCGAGAAGCAGTTCTTCGAGGGCGTGCACGATTTCGCCTTCTTCCAGGCGCTCGACGATTCGTGCCAGGTGAACGAAGGCCGGGGCGTGGATGCCCTGATCGACGAGGGGCAGTACAAGGCCGTGGTGGCCAACATGCTGGATGCCGAAGGACTGAACTACGGCCAGTTGCCGAAGGGCCTGCTGCAGTTCCACGCCTACGACGAAGAGGTGCGCACGCCGCTGGAGGAGCATCTGGTGGAGGCCGCCCTGTATGCCGCATCGAAGGGTGAGGCCGACGTGCATTTCACGGTGAGCACGGAGCATCGGACGCTCTTCGAGGCCCTCGTGGAGCGCGTCCTGCCCGAATACGAAAAGCGCTTCGGCATCACGTACCACATCTCGTTCAGCGAGCAGAAGCCCAGCACCGACACCGTTGCCGCCAACATGGACAACACGCCCTTCCGCAACGAGGACGGCACGCTGCTCTTCCGTCCGGGTGGTCATGGAGCGCTTATCCAGAACCTGAGCGACCTGCAGAGCGACGTGGTGTTCGTGAAGAACATCGACAACGTGGTGCCCGACAAACTGAAGCCCGTCACCGTCACCTGGAAACAGGTCATAGCCGGCGTGCTCGTCAAGGCCCAGCAACAGGCCTTCGCATACCTGCGCCTGTTGGACACCGGCAAGTACAGCCACGAGCAGATAGAGGAAATGATTCGCTTCGTGCGCCACGAACTGTGCACCGATATGCCCGGGCTGAAGGACCTGGAGGATGCCGAACTGGTCTGCTATCTGCGCAAGAAACTGAACCGCCCCATGCGCGTATGCGGTGTAGTGAAGAACGTGGGCGAACCTGGCGGCGGTCCGTTCCTGGCCTATAACCCCGACGGCAGCGTCTCGTTGCAGATTCTCGAGAGCAGTCAGATTGACAAAAACAACCCGGAGTACATGAAGATGTTCACCGAGGGCACTCACTTCAACCCCGTGGACCTCGTCTGCGGCATCCGCGACTACAAGGGCGAGAAGTTCGACCTGCCCAAGTTCGTCGACCCGCAGACGGGCTTCATCTCCTACAAATCGAAGAACGGCAAGGAACTGAAGGCACTGGAACTGCCCGGCCTGTGGAACGGTGCCATGAGCGACTGGTCGACCATCTTCGTCGAGGTGCCCCTCGAGACCTTCAACCCCGTGAAGACCGTCTGCGACCTGTTGCGTCCGGAGCATCAGTA
>JAFSXQ010000261.1 GCA_017444005.1 Bacteroidaceae bacterium
AACTGGCAGTACATCGACGAGGTGTTCGACCGCATGCTCCAGATTGGCGTGCGCCCCTTCGTGGAACTCTCGTTCTTCCCCGAGCTCATCGCCAAGGAGAACAGCCTCCGCCAGATGTGGTACCGCAACTGCGTGAGCTACGACGCTGGGCGCATCTCGAAGTGGGAGGCTCTGGTCGAGGCCTTCACGCGCCACGTCGTCGACCGCTACGGCCTGGACGAGGTGCGGCAGTGGTACTTCGAGGTGTGGAACGAACCCAACCTGAACATGTATCCCAAGGCGGGCTTCTTCCACGGCACCAAGTCGGAGTACTTCAACCTCTACCGCCTCTCCGCCCGTGCCGTGAAGCGCGTCGACCCGGGCCTGCGCGTGGGCGGACCGGCCACCAGCAACTTCGTGCCCGACAACCGCTACGAGGGCGAGGTCTACGATGCCCAGAAAAGCCGCTTCTACGGTCAGGACGAGATAAACAAACAGCAGTGGAAGGGTGCCTGGATAGAGGAGTTCCTCCAGTTCTGCAAGAAGGAGCAACTGCCCGTCGACTTCATCTCCTGCCATCCTTACCCCACGGACTATGCCCTCGACCCCATTGCCGGTAAGAGCAAGGACGCTGTGCGCTACATGAAGGCCCTCACGGACGACATGGCGTGGCTGCGCAAGACCGTCGGCGCCAGCGCCTTCCCGAAGGCCGAAATCCACCTGACCGAGTGGAGCACCAGCCCCAGCAGTCGCGATGCGATGCACGACCAGTTGCCCCCCGCCGCCTTCATCGTCAAGGGCGTGCTCGACAACCTCGGCGGCACGAACAGCCTCATGTACTGGACCTTCACCGACATCTTCGAGGAGAAGGGTGGCGGTCAGACACCCTTCCACGGAGGCTTCGGCATGATTACCTTCCAGGGTTGGAAGAAGCCTTCGTTCCATGCCTACCGGATGCTCCATCAGTTGGGCGACCAGTTGCTCCACTACGCCGACCCGCTCTGCGTCAGTCGCGACAGCCGCACCGGCCGCATCGCAGCCCTCGCCTTCAACTATCCCGACGAATATCTCCAGCGCGTACCGTCGTCGGCCAACGTCAAGAACTACATGCAGGCCAGCAGCCGACAGGTCGACTTCACGCTGACCGGTCTGCCCGCCAATGCCACTTTCACCCTCGAGACCCTCGATGACACCCACGGCAACGCCATTCAGGCCTTCCGCCAGATAGGTTCACCCTCGGCTCCCACGCGCGAACAGACCCAATGGATGCGCCAGCAGTCGGAGGCCACGCTGCACGAGGTGGTCAAGGCCGATGCCAACGGCACACTCCGCATCCAGCGGACACTCGAGCCCTGGACGGTCATGCTCCTGCGGCAAATGTAATATGCCAGAGAGGAAAACGACTATAGATAGCACATGAAAAGGAGAATAGTTTCACTATGGTTGGCCTTTGCTGTAGCAACTACGGCATGGGCCCAGAATTCGAAGCACTACGACGTGAACGGGGACGGCAGTGTGACCGTGGCCGACGTGACCACGCTTGTCAACGTTATCTTGGGGCGGGTGGAACCGTCCGACGCAGCCGTCTATTCGAATTATGACGTGAATGGGGACGGCAGTGTGACCGTGGCCGACGTGACCGCACTTGTCAACGTTATCTTGGGGCGGGTGGAACGGTCCGACACGGAGATTACTCTTACGGATTATGTCACCACCGGCGGTACTATCAGTATTGACGACGGTGGCATCGGAAGCACTCGCAATGGAGCCTACGCCATTTATCGGGTGACGGTTCCCGAAACGGGCGTTTATGATGCCTATGCCTTGTTTGGCTCGAAGTACGACGGCAGTTCGCTTGCCGTGGACATGGATGTGGACGCTTCCGTTCTGGCAGGGCGCCCCACGGAAGCGCAACTGACCCTGGCCGCCAGCAGCACCGGCAGTTGGACGCCTTCGGAGCGGTACACCTTTGGCCCTTTCCTGCTGAAGGCCGGACACGAATACTACCTGCGTCTCAATTTCCTGCAACAGGAGAGTGGCCGTTGGGTGGGCAACGTCTCGCAGTTGGGGCTGCATTGGAGCAGCAACCAAACGGCGAAGGAGGCTGTCCCCGTAGACGTGACGACCGACGACGGATACACCCTCTATGCCCTGGACGGCGACAATCGCGAGACCATTTACCCCTTCTGGCGCGGATGGGCATGGAGTCCCAACTACATCGAGGTGCGTAACCAATACATCGAATACTACTACAACCAGGCTGCCCTCGATGCCGACAACCGCCGTATGCGCCGGGGCTGCGAACTGACCTGCCCCTTCAAGGCAACGAGCGAGGGCTGGTACGGTTTCCAAATATATCTGCCTGAAGGCCAATTCCCGAAGGATGTTGACGGCAGCATCATCTGCCAGTTGTTCAACAATGGTGAGCGCAACTCTTGGGCAGGCCATCTGGCGTTGAACGGCAATCGGATGGATTTGTCTTATCGCCACGCGCTGGTCGACCCCAATGTCCGCACCGTGGGCACTGTGGAGTGGGACCGTTGGACGAAAGTGGTGCTCTACTTCCGCGTAGGTCGCAACAATAAGGGGTGCATCCGCGTGTGGATGGGCGACGAACCGGACGAGGGTCATCCCGCCCTGACGGCCGACAACATCAACTTCGGCTTCGGCGACTGGATAGACGACACGCACCTGAACGGTGAGGTGACGGCTACGAACGAGGAAGCAGACTTCATCGGCTGCAAATTCGGCCTCTACGTCAGCAGTGGAGGCGACCGCACCATCCGCTTCGACAACATCAAGGCGCTTGAAGGCAATCCCGACGGGGCGTTCTCTATCGTCTGTCCGTAATAGGCACTTCGGTGGCCGTTTCTGTGAAAAATCCTTACACAGACGTTCGCTATTTGCGTATGTGCTCTGCGCTTGACAGGAGGTGTTGAGTTGTCGTCCAACTTATATTGCTCTGACATAGTGGGTTACGCCTTTGTATGAGGGATATTGCCTTCCTCTGATAATAAGATTACTAATCTTGCATCGATAAGATTAGTAATCTTTCGTCGATAAGATTAGTAATCTTCCGGCCATAAGATTACTAATCTTCTGTTCCGAAGCTTACGAAGCCTCTGTGAAATGTTGCTTTGGCCCTCGGATTCC
>JAFSXQ010000262.1 GCA_017444005.1 Bacteroidaceae bacterium
AATTCCAAAGTTCACAAACCGACTCACTCCATCTACGTGGCATACGTCACGACTTTCGGGGTCAGTGAGTCCAAGCACCGCTCACATATCAACGACATCGTTACACTTGACGATTTTTTCCGGTAATTGTAAGGGGGTGCCAGAAATAGACCAAACATAGCCAACCGTGCCACTATGCCAATAAACGATTAACAGCAAGACGTTTACGTGTGGCTATGTTTTCCAGAAACCGTGCCGAAACTATGCCAAAACTGTGTCACCCTTACGGAGACGGAGGTAATAGCCGCGGGCGGTTCGGGTCTTTACCCGCGTCCACTTCAGTTTCTTGAGGGCAAGGCCGAGGTTGGTAAGGTTGGGTACATCCTTGGTTCTCAGATGCTTGCCGAGTTCCTTCTGGATGGCGGTCGCCGTCCAGAAACTGTCTGGACGGCGATGGGCGACAGGTTCGAAGAGTTCCGACAACACGGTTTCCAGTGCCGACTCCTGCTGATAGGGGTTGTTGTGGCGTTGGATTTCGGCCTCGTCGTCGCTCGTGAACCAGTAGATGCAGCCGGGTTCGTGCAACTCGCTGACGGCCTGGGCAAACATCTGGCGATAGGGTATGCGGCCGCTCATGTCCGCCTTTCCCGTGACCTCCACGCAGAGATAGCGGCGCGTGCCGTCGCCGGAGGGCAAGGGCGAACGGTCGTTGGTGGTGGCGATGAACGAGCAGAGGCGGGGCGTCAGTGTGTACTGCTCGGAGCGCATCTTGCGCGTCTGCACCTCGTTTTCGGTAAGCAAACGCTTGATTTTGGCCTGCTCGCGCGGCGTCTTCGCATCATACTCGTCGATGTTCACCAGCCACATGCGGCCCAACACGCGCTCCACCTGTTCGGCGTTGTCGAGTTTGATGTCCTTCATGTAGTAGTCGCGCATGGACTCCGGCAGGATGTGATTGCAGAACTGCGTCTTCATGTAGCCCTGTTCGCCGATGAGCAACGGCACCATAGAGTTGCCGTAACTGCGGTTGAGGTTCAGTGCCTGTGCCACCATAGCCAGGAACCAGCGGTGGAAGTAGCGGGGCCACAATTCGTAGTCGGTAGGCAGACGGCGGGCGAAGTCTTCGATATAGTTGTGCTTACGGTCCCAACTGCCGCAGCCGGCGAGGAACTCGTGGATGGGGTTGTATTCCTTGATGTGCGCCGACTCGATGTAGGTGCGCATGTCGTTCATCCAACTTTCGCCGCCCTCCTTCATCTCTTCCACAACGATGCTCTTCAAGTCGCGTTCCGTCATCGTGCGCCAGGGGTGGAAGTGCATGTCGTTGGACCGGAACTCCGTAATGCCCTTCACCACGTTGTAGCGCAACTGGTACCGCCGCGACAGAAAGTCCTCGATGCTGCGCATGATGCGCTCCTTCTCGTTCATCTGCGAGACAGGCCTCCCCTCGTAGGGTTCCTTGTAGGCGTTGCGGAACGTCTTGCGGATGAGGTCCTCGCCCAAGGGCCTGAACCGTCTGTTCCAGGAGGCGCGCACCGTGCAGCCCTCTTCCGAGAGGCAGGCCCGGCGGCAGTAGTCGGCCAGTTTCTGCAGGCACTCCTCCATGTCGTCGGGACAGTCGTCGAGGGCCTTCGACAGGCAAACCTGATACTCCATCTGTATGCGTTCGCGCTGTTCGTAGTCGGGGTACCATATCACGGTGCCGTTGTCGTCGGTCCGGGTGCCTTCGTAGGGCTTCAGCGGATTGGTCCCCTGCCGCACCACGGGCATGGGTAGCGCCTGCGGGTTGTAGTAAAGTCGCGAATCGTAGCCCATCCGGCATCCGTCGGTAATGGTCGTCCGGCCCGTCACGACGTCGCACTGCGCCAGTGTAGCATAGAGGCGCGCCGCGTTGTCGTGGGCATCCTGCAGGAAGGCAGCGTACGCCTGGACGGCATGGTCCTCCGACGCCAGCGGCTTTCCGTCGCCGCCCGCATGGTAGTCGCATCGGACAACCACCTTCAGCGTCACTCCGCTCACACCAGCGAAAGCCAGCAGCGTGTAGGGTATCTGCCCCACCCTCTTGCGCATTTCGTCGACCTGCAGCAGACCCTCCGGACAGGGAATGTTGAGCAGCACCAGGCCGGAGAACGAGATGGGGTTGTCGAAGCCGCCCCTGCCGAAGGTGGCCGAGAAGATGAGATAGGGCAAAAGGTCGATGCTCGGTAGCACATAGCCGGGCGAGCCTTGATCCATCATCAGCCGCATGCCGAGCGTGTCGGCAGCAATGCGTGCAGCCGTCTCTTTGTTTTTTTCGCTCTGCATCCGCTCGACAACGGCACTGAGTTCTGTGGAAACGGGGGTACCGAACTCGCCCGCGTCAGTGGTTACTTTGGTTATTTTCATGGGGCTTACGTATGATTACGAATGGATTGTCGGGTTATAACGGATGAAGGATTGTTATACAAAGGATGAAGGATCGTGAGGAGGGGGGGGGCGAACGACGTATCGCAGAGGGGAGCGCCTCGGTTATCTTCCGTCGTTTGCGTACGCCCGCACAACCGTTTGCGCCTACGCAAACGACCGTCCGCGTGTGCGCAAAAGCAAGACCGAGAAATCGGCATAGTGGCCTGAAAGGGACAGTATGTGCATCCGACTTCGCGTTCTGGCATGTGGCAGGATGTGCGGCAGGGTTTCGGCATAGTTTCGGCAGGGTTTTTGACCAATGCAGCCACACCTAAAGCACTCATTATCTATGGAATGCGACGAACGTGGCACAGGTGGCTATGTTTTTATAATTCCGTGTATATATCCTGTTGACCCATACGGGTCTTCAGCAGTTTGGGATTCTCGCCCCGCGTCCACGCGTTCAGTTGTTTACGGGCTGAATAGCGGGTCAGGTTGGCCTGCTCGGCAAACCGTTTCACCGTGGTGTATCCCTCCTTCAGGCATTCCTTCAAGGCCCCTTCCAGATAGGCATTGTCCGCCATCAACTGCAGCACGTCGGGGGTGTATTCCTTTCGGAAGCCGTGATGGAGCCATTGTCCGATTTCCTTGTTCCACCGTTTGCCGGGTTTGTATTCCACACCGTCGAGTACGACGTCACTGTTCCTCACCTCATCGGGGTTGGTCACCTCCCTTATCAGTGCCAGTTTGGGGGCGAACGAGCCAAGTGTCGTCTCCACGCGATACCCCTTTGCCATCAGTTCCGAGGCTGCGCGCATGAAGACCCCGAAGACCAGGGACAGTTCGCCCGACCTCAGTCCATAGCCGTCCCCGCTGCAGAACTCATCGAGTTGTTTCATGTCCACCTTGAAGCCGCCGGCTGGCCTGACATACACGATGTTCCGCCCGTCCCTACCCTTTGCTGGCGTAGGATACACTTCGTAGGGCATTCCGTCTTTCTTCCTTGGCATACGTCGATTTACTATTATTACGGATTTCAGCACTTGCCTATATCGCATGGGACATAGACAAACGCCTTTGAATATGAGGGTATGGTGAGCGAAAAGTGCCTCACAGCCAGCCGCCACCGGAGTTGCCGGAGGTGGCTGGCTTCACTACGCCTTCGTTCTTGGCCTTGCGCAGCAGGCGGTCGTACTTCAGGAAGACGTGGGCCGAGCCTTCGTAGCCACCGGTAGAGGACGTGCGGATGTCGCCCAGCACCTCCAGACCTTCGACGTATTCATCGTAGGTGTCGCGCCCAGGCTCCTCGGTGAAGAACTTCATCAGCCACAGGTGCTGCTTGGGATCGATGTCCTTCGACACAATGGGTTCGTCGGACAATCCCTCCACACCCTCGTACAGGAGTTTCTGCAAGGGGAGTTTCTTCGCGTTGTCGAGGACGGCGCGCTCGTTGTGACCATAGCACTGAACCAGCAGGATGGCCGTCTCGCCCGACCGTGCGATAAGTTTGGCCGTGCCACGTACATTTTGGGCGCCGACCAAGGAGGCCGCACAGAGCAGCACGAGGGAGAGGAGTATGGAACAGGGTCTCATCGCGTATGATTAGTTGTTCCAGAAACGTGTCTGGGCACCATGGTTAACGACGCGCAGTATCTGTTCGGCGTCCATCGCGGGCTTGATCTTGCGACCGCCGGCCGTGCACTTGCACAGCGTCATGTTGCCGCCCACGAGACGGATGACCTTCAGTTCGGTCACCTTGTTCCATACGGGCTCGCCGCCGATGTACATGCGCTGGTAGACATCGAGTTGCTGTCCCTCGGCAATGCCCTGGTCACTGCCCAGGTTGACGTAGACCTCCGTGGCCACCTCGTTCTTGTCCATTTTGTCGATGGCCTTCACGGTACCGATGGCGGGGAATACGTCGTTGGCAAGGGCGGTGATGTCCTTGCGTACGTCCTCCATGACCTTCTGCATGGCCTCCTCAGAGTTGCCGGCATGGGCCGTCTTCTGGAACGAGCGGCTATAGGCCACCTCGCCCGTGCGGGCATTGGTGAGGCGGACGGTGTAGGAGAGCATGGCAGCAACGTTGTTCTCGGTGGCGTATGCGACGTTGTCCAACGTGCCGCTCAGGACGTAGGCAAAGCCCTTCTGCCCGAGCGTCTTCACGCGTTCGTTGACAGCCTCGGGCAGCGTGCCCAGAGTCTTGGAATCCACCACGGTGACACGGCCCAGCGAGGTGAGGTAGGAAACAACAGCCGAACGCAGGCGCTCAGCCACAGGGGCATTGTCGGCAACCACGGGAGTCACCTGATCCAGGCATACAGCCATCTTCTCGTCGGTCTCTGCCATGACTGGTGTGCAGAACAGGCAGAGCAGGGAAAGGAGGGTAAAGAGATTCTTTTTCATCTTCATATTTATTATTTCTTATTTATTATTTATCATTTCGTGGCCACCCCTTTTACAGGTCTTGCGCCAGGCGCAGGCCCACGGTGGGAGCCGTCTCGTCGGGCGACATGTAATGGCGGTGATTGTTGCGCAGCATCAGTCCGCGGTCCTGGTACGAGCCGCCACGCACGATGCGCACGTAGCCCGTCTCCGGCCCCAAGGGGTTGGCCACGTTATCGGCGGGATAGCGGTCCAGATAGTCCTGGCACCACTCGGCCACATTGCCGTTCATGTCCTGCAGACCGATGCGCGATGCCTTGCGGCTACCGCAGTCGATGGTCTGGCCCGACATGTTGGCCACGTTGTCGGGGCTGGGTTCACCGCTGTAGGTGTCGGAGAGATTGGAGTCGCGGCAGTTGGCGGCAAACTCCCACTCGGCCTCGGTGGGCAGGCGGAAGCGTGTGTTGCAACGTTCGTTCAGCCGGCGGATGAACTCTTGGCAGTCGTCCCACGAGACGTTCTCCACGGGCAGTGTCGCCCCCTTGTGGATGGAGGGGTTGCTGCCCATGACGGCCTGCCAGAGGGCCTGCGGCACCTCGGTCTTGCCGATGGCATATCCGCGCAGGGTCACCTGGTGCTGAGGCATGTCCAGGCTGGCTGTGCTCAGGGCGTTAGGCAGGCGGCGGGCCCCCATCATGAACGAGCCCTGCTCGATGCGCACCATCTCGTAACCGATGCCGTCGAGCGAGAAACTGCCCTCGGCCTTCATGTTCACGCGGTAGGTCATGGTCTGCCCCACACGAGCATCGACCTGCGCCGTCTCGTCGTTGTAGCCGCGGGCCTTCAGCGTCAGGGTATGCTTGCCGTCGGTGGTTTTCACCTTGAATGGTGGCGCGCCCGTTGCCTGCTTGGTGCCGTCGAGGTAAAGGTCGGCCTCCCCGACGTTGGTGTTCACCACCAGTGTGCCCGTGGGCTCGTTGCCCGTCGCAGGCTTTTGCACGACCAGTTTATAGGTGGTCTTGCTGGCAAGTCCCTGGGGGAACTTATCGCGGATGTTGAACTTCGGTGGAATGAATCCTTTTGCCTTTATTTCCAACCACTTGGCCTCGTTACACATGTACACCCAATAGTCGCCGTTGTGTTGCTCCACCTCGCCAACGATGTCGCCCTCGAAGGTAACATCCGGCACCGTTATGCGCACGACGACCAGCGGACAGATTTGTTTGTTGGCATCCTTCCGGGGATGGCTGACGGCCAGAATCTCACTGGGGTCGGCATCAAACGACGTGACGACCAGTTGCTGTGCGAAAACCAGCAACGGAGAAAGGAGCAAGAGGAAAGAGAGGAACTGTCTTCTCATAATCCCGTTCTCATTCTAATTGAAATGGAGATTGTCGATATAGTCGAAACCCTTCTGTACATCGGTGTCCTGCGGCTGCCACGTGCGCACAAGGATTTGGGGGTGTTCCCGGTCCTTGAAGTCCCACAGCAAGATGACAATGCCCTTGTCCTTATACGTGTTGGTTGCCCACTCCTGGTCGAGGACCACTACGTAGAAATTAGGCTTGGCGCCGTGACGCTTGATCTTGTAGCCGTCAAACTCCACGTGCACTTCTCCTGTTTTGGGGTTTGTAAATATCTTACGCAAATTGGCTAAATATTGAGCCTTAGGTTTGGGATCAAACACGACATCGGTCTGCATTGTTCCTGTCTCGCGCTTCACACGGGTCATCACCTTGCCGGTGACTATCAAGGCATCGTCGCTGAAGATGTCATCCAACATCTTGATATCTTTCCTTTTATAGGCGTTCTTCAGTTGCGTACAGAAACCGATAATCTCCAAGCGCTCGTCGGCATCACCAACGTCGAAACCCTCCTTTAGGATGCGCGTGTACTGGTGTTTGTCGATGGAGATGTTGAAGTCGATAATCTTGCCACTCAGGTCGAAGTCGACTTCCACCTCCTGGTTCACATCGTCGGCATAGGCCTCATCGACGGCCTCCATCTCCACGGGGATGTTGCGCACCTGATACTGATAGACGCGGCCTGCACGCTTTAGGGAAAGGCCATGTTCCACGATGTCGTCGTCCAGACAGTGGAAACGGGCGTTTGCCCACAGCGAGGTGAGGCTTTGCGAAGCCATATCGCTGATGCCGATACCCGTGAAATTGATGTCTGCTTTCTGGCTCGAGGCCTTGTTGATGGCCGTAAGCAGTCGGGAGAGGTTCGTCTCCATGCGCTGCTTCAGCGTGGCATTGCGGATGCCATCGGAGATTTCCACATTCACCTGATCTTGTGCGGTTGCGCCCCATGCAAACAGGGCAACCAACAAAGTCAATGCAATCTTTCTCATATCTTATTCTGTTTTTAGTTTATCCTTACTTATTATTTGGCCAACTGAAACCAGATGGCGGTGTTGGCATCGTAGTTGTCCAACGTGTCGGCGGCCTTTGTGCGCAAGTTCGTGCGCTCTCCGTCGCCCGGACTGAGCACGGTCCGCAGGTTACCCTGTGCATCGCCGACCAGCAGGTAGCAGGCCGCGGGATTGGTGCAAGCACTCATGTAGCCCGTACGCTTCACACGATACTCGGCCTTCAGGCGGTTGAGCATGGCCTTGCCCTGTGCCAGGGTTTCGCAGTTCAGCAAGTCCTGGATGACCTGTTCCTGCCACGAGCCGGCAACCGTCTGAGGCTGGGGCTGTGTACGTGGCTTCGGTTCTGCCAGTACGGTCTTCACTTCAGGTTTCGGTGCAGGTTTCGGTTCTGCCTTCACCGCCGGCTTAGGTTCGGCTTTGGGTTGGGGAGCAGGCGCCGTTGTCGACAGGACATCCGTCTTCGCAATGTAGACAAAGACGCGCGTCTGCTGCCCGCGTGGCATCTGCATCCGTTGCAGTCTGTCGGCATTCTTGGCTATCAGTTCACGCTCCTCGTCCGAGAGTTCGTGCTGCTGTTGAGCATATTCGCCCATGAAACTTATCAAAAGGTCGCGAGCCATCTCAAAAGCCTTCTCGGCGTCGGCATCGGTGGCCTCGGCATAGATGTAACTTTCGTTACGCTTGATGTCGTTGATTTCCTTGCTGGTGTTCTGCGCTACAGCCACCGAACTCATCAAGGCAACAACGACCGACATCATCAGTTTTCTTACGTTCATCACAATTTTATTTCGTCAAACAAATATTGTACCTTTGAGATTTCCACAAAGGCGTTTAGCCGTGCCTGGACCAATCCTTTGCGCTCCGAGAGTGTGAGCATGTCGAAGACGACACGCATCGAATGCAGGTAGCCCATGTCGGGATTCCACATAATCAGTTCACACTTCGCCACGCCATCCGTTTCATCGATGAGTCCGAAATAGGGTTTGCAGCCATGATCCAGACAGTAGTTAATCCACTGGTTCAAGCGTACCTGCAAGGTATCGTACTTAAAGCCGTACTTCACCATGCGGATTTCGAGGTCGTAGTCGTTCTCCACCTGCCCCGTAGTCAGCAGATTGGCAACGCTTTCCTTCATCAGGCGGGTGTTGCAGAGCAGGCGCAGGCTATCCCGTTCGTCCCGTTCATAGTAACTATCCGAATTTATCTGTGGCAGATAAAATTTCTCGCCAGGCAATATGAAGTAACGCCCCTGCCACGTGGTTTTCAGACGGGCAGAGTCGGGCACCTCAGCCATGCGTGGTTCGGCACTCCACTGGGCGACTTCGGGCAGAAGCCGCCGTTCCCTCTCTTCCATGTCCGTCCCTGCCAGCAGGTTGTAGTCGATGGGGAAGTTTATGGCGAAGCGTTCCTCGTCGCCCTTCATCCAGTGCACGGTGTATCGCTTGCCATTCAGGTTCTCGACGGAGACGGCCAGTGTGGTGTCGGCAGCCACCTGATGCAGGGCGTCCATTTTGCCCCCACGGAAGAAGACGCCATCCTCGTCCAGATGCCGGGCCACACTGCGTTCACGTTGCACGGGAAGGTCGAGGAACAGCGGATAGCGCTCCACGAAATCAAATGCCGGCGAAGACATTGCCTCGCGCAACTGTTCGGAGAACAACGAATAGCCGATGTGCGTGACCACGCTGTCGGCCACTACCACAGTGACGGGATGGGCCTTGTACTGCAATAATCCGACATAACGTCCTTCGGGCAGGGTGTCCAATTGTGCCTCGGCCTGCAGGGCAGTCGCCATACGCTGCAAGAGGTCAGTACGATAGCGGTTTCCCGCCATCGCCTGACCTGTCTGTAGCATCGTGAGCACAAGTGCCCACAGGATTATGTGGCGTCGCCCCAGCATCTCTGTTTATCAAAGACCCGACACGAACTTGCGTGTGCCGTCGGCGAAGCGAATTTCGCCCTGGCGCAACTTGCCGTTCTCAACCTTGGCATTGGCAATCTTGTCACCGGGATTCACGGTAACAGTCTCACCCGAGGCCTTCTTCAGGTCGATGGTGTAGGTCTTGTTGACGGTGATCTCACCACCAATACCGCTCTTGTTACCCGATACGGAACCTTTGTAGGTGCCCCAGCCCAGGTTGATGGTATTACTGCCACCGCCACCTGTAACCTCGGCGCCGACCCATGCAGCATTGATGGCACTCTCCAATTCATAAATCTTAGCAACATCATCGCTCTCTACGGCCTCGCGCAGCGCTGTGAGCAACGTGTTGATGGCCTCCTTGGCGTCCTTTTTCAGTTTCTTGTCCTTTTCGGTCAACAGTTTCTCGTTGGCAGCCAGTACCGAGTCGGCACGCTCTTTCACGCGAGCCAGTTCGGCTGCACGCTCTTCGGCACTGCCCTGCAGAGCCTTCTCGGCAGCCAATCGTTGTGCCTCGGCCTCAGCCATAGCAGCCTCGGCTTCCTGGCGCTGTGTATCTGCCTCGGCAGCAGCACGCTCGGCTTCCATCTTCTCCTGCTTTGCCTTCTGGTTCGAATCGTAGATGCTGTAGCCGCCATATCCCAGACCGCCCAGCACAACAACTGCAGCAGCAATGATGCCGATGAGTTTGCCGTTAGGTTTGCGGCCACCATCTCCGCCCGTGGGTTTACCCCCAAATGGAATAAGAGGCTTACCACAATACTCACACACAAAGTTACTCTTCTCCGCTTCCATTATCTCGTCGCAATGTTCACATTCTTCATTGCGACAAATACCTTTCATTTTTGCCATAATTTGTTTCCTATTTACTAATATCAATTTATTCGTATCATATCACGACTTTTGAGATGCGAGAGGCGTGGACAACAGAGGGGCCCTACAATTGGGACATACGAAATCGTCAGGTGATACTTCAACCACGATACAAAACAATTCGCATGAATCATTTATACACTTACCTCTTACCAGTTTTCGCATCATCACACTATTCAATTAAAGGTCTTTAAGTTCAGCATTTATAATCTCCACTGCTAATGCCTTATACTCGTTATACACAGGGCTAAACTGGTTGCCTTCGCACATGGTAGGCAGTATGAGTTGGTTGACAACGCCTCCTAACGCCTTGCGCACCTCAGCCTTCTGGTCATTGCTCCGTGCCTGTTTCGTCAGTTCCTTAGCCACCTGTGCCTTCAGTTGCTGCAGTTTTCTATAGTCTTGCGCCAATGCATTCAGGCAACCTTCAAAGTTCTTACCAATCTTCACCCAACTGTCACCAAACACATCATCGGGGATATTCATCGCATAGAAGCGTTCACCCGTGGTGGGATCCTGCTGTGGTTGGATTTGATTGAGTGCAAAGGCCAGCATGAGAGGTTTCTTGGCATCAGCAAAGTTCTCCTTTGAGTCTTTCTCGAACAAAGCGGGCAGAGCCTCCTTGAAACTCTCTGTATGCAACACCATACGGTTCAGATCCTTCTCGGGAGCAGCCAGCAGTTGGTCGTATTTCTGCTTCAGTGTAGTCAGGTTTGCCAAATAACGAAGAGGGAAACCGGAGTTGGCACACACGATTACAATCTGGTTAGTCTTGTAGTTCTCCGAGAGGTCTGCATCAGGTGACGGAACAAAGCCAGGTATCGTGTTTTGGAACACCTGGAGAAGACGATTCTTGAACTCAAGTGTAGCACCCTCTGCTCTAGGCATTGCAACCTGTACCATGCTCTGCATAACAGCAGGTGTGCCAGCAATGACCTTACTGCGTTCCTCTGCATTGAACTGTACATAGGACTGCGCCCATCCAACAGCCTGTTTGACAAAGGCTTCCATCTTCTCCTCCGTGTTCAGTTCGTTCTTCAATTTATCGAGAATATTCACGCCCACCATCTTCATCATCGGGTCGTTCTTTGCCGAATCTTCCATTGCCATACGGGCATTCTTGGTACAAACATCGAGTACAATGTCTATAGCCGTCTCGTAATCGGTATTTGCATATAAGTTGGCAAAGGTTCGTTCTCCTTCTTCTCCCAATCCAGCAATCATGCGAGTACGGATTTCCGCAGCATTGCCACTCTGGTTCTCAAAATTAATAGAGTATTGTTTGGCTAGTGCATGCACGCGTTCGGGGTCATACTTCTTGACGATGCCATCCTCTTGGGCTTCACTTGTCCGGCACTTGTTTCCTGCCTGTTTCGTAACCTCTGTAAGAATGTCGTCCATTTCCTTCTTCATCGCCTGTATGCCCTCAATCATACTACCCATTTCTATGATGAGTTCCTGAAGAAGCAAAGTCGCATACTTGTATGCATCAATGCGTGTGGCTGTGATATAATAGTTACACTTAGCTGTCTTGTACGTATTGAATATCTGTGTCGGCGACACAAAGGGATTCAGATTGGGCCACCCAAGTTTTCCCCACTCGCGGTTGGCATCATCGATAGCGACCTGCTGTCCGTCTCTCTCTTCCTCTAACCTAGCAATTTGCTGCTTGAAAGCGGTGATGCGATCCTGACAATCCTTGCGCATAAGTTGGGCATACTTTTCAATCTGCAAAATACTCTTGCCCTCCTTGCCTCCTGCTGCCCACTGGTCGAAGAGTATTTTCTCGATGTGCCTACGCAGATGACGGGCATAGCCCTTGAGTTCTTGTTGTTGTATTTCGTAGAATTTCTTCACACCATGAGCACGGAAACTATTCTCAT
Organism: Bacteroidaceae bacterium; assembly: GCA_017444005.1. Lineage (GTDB taxonomy): Bacteria > Bacteroidota > Bacteroidia > Bacteroidales > Bacteroidaceae > Physcousia. Next base: position 11,801 of record JAFSXQ010000262.1, read on the forward strand.
AGTAATCGTCCACTAACTTGGTGAACTCAGCCAGCCACAGTTTCTTCTCATACTGACTCTGCACCAATGCGGCATCCTGTTGTGTTCGAGTTTCCCACGTGGTGGAGAAGTCCTTCCACTTCTTAGTATTCGCACTGTCGATGATGGGTTTGGCCAAAGTCAAATAAGAATTCGAGAGTTTGTATTGCTCGCGATTCTTCACATTCTTTATCTCATCGGCATATCCCGAACCAACTTCCTCGATGGAGCATTCGCCATAGCCTACGCCCTCCTGCCAGAGGTTGTAGGTAAGTTGGCGTGTGGCCTGTATGGCATAACTATAGGACATGTATTCATCTATCTCCGTTTCGGGGTACTCGATGCGTGTAATACCGAAAGAAAGGAACTTGCGGCTACGATTGTTCTCCCCATTCAAGTCCTGTTCTGGAGCAGCCCCGTCATTCTCACAGCCCACCAGGCGAGACATCTTACCTGCACTACCATTCATATTGGCTACGACAATAGTCTGGAACATAAAGTCTGCCACAGAAGCAGGTAACTGTGTCCCCAAATCCAGAATTTTGCCAGCCTCATTTACATTGCTATAGATATAGGCGGCCTCGAATGATTCACCTTCCAACAAACGTTTCACCTCCTGCGTATAAACATCTTTTTCTCCTGTGACATCTAAGGGGTGATATTTACCTACGCTTACAGCATTCAGTTCCTGCAAAGCGGCATATCCGTTGGCCTGATAGAAACCGCTGTCGTGGTCGCTATAGACCATAACGCTCTCGGGAATGTACAGGAAAAGGCGAATTTTGAAGGCTTTGGTGCCTTCATTATATGGATATTTCTTACGTATTTGGGATAGAACATCTATGATGGAGCCCGAACCCGTACCACCAGCAAGACCTGCACAGATATGGAATGTGACATCCTGATCGTTCGAGTCCTGCTGCAAACGAGTCACAGCACTATGGATGACATTGTTCAGATTATCGCGACTAACGGAGTCACCCAGGTTGTTGGCAACGAGCACACGGCCCAATCTACGACGCTGGCCGCCGATACCAGCCGAAATCAAAGGCCCCATGTGTCGGTCCATCAGTTGCTTGTCAGTATCGCTGATAAAGGACTGTAAACCAGGATACATACTTAAGTTTTGAAGCACGTTGGAATTAATGCCGTTGATATTCACCTTCTGTGCTTCACCCAGATGGACACTCTTTCCTATCACCTTCCAGCCTGTACGATCGTTCAGATCTGCTGGCGAAGAGTCCACATAAACATAATCCAAGTGAACACCACGACCAGGGTCGTTGCTGCGAAACTCTTCGTACACTCTTTTACGCAGTTCGCGGAGCACCTTGCCTCCCGTACCGCCTAATCCGATAATCAAATGGTTTGACATAGTATTTGTTCGTTTAAGTTTTGTTGATTCACGTTTCAGAATACATCTTCAGCCCTTGAGAACGTAGACACACGGCCTGAGGAGTATCCGCCCACGCCTATACCAAAATGCTCACAAGTCATGTAGGCCCCTACCCCACCTGCTATCAGGAACAGCAGGGCCCAGAAGATGCGCCAATGGATGAACGAGGCAATGCTGTCTCGCACTGAGGCGGCTACCATGTGGGGGACCTGCTCCACGGTATGACCGGCCAGGGCAGCACCGTCGATGTAGGAGGCCAGGAAGGGATAGTTACCCGTGAGGGACGAGACCAGTTCGCTGGCGTCGCTCTGGCTGAGATTGTCCTTCAGTATGCCCGTCTGCGATGACAGCAGACTGGCGGCCTGAGCCTCTACGTCGTTCACCAGACTGCGCACGCGCAAGGCACCGCAGAAGAGGGTTGTCTGAATGAAAAGCAGAATGAAAGCCGCGCCAAGGGCCACGTAGCCTACAGGGGCAAGACGGCGGTCAGGTGAAAGGACACGCACCAAGAGGAAGGCAAGAAGTACCCCCCCCACTGCCATCAGCAAGCCCCAGGCGAGGCTTGAGAAGGAATATGATACCAGTGTCCACCACATAACAACTACAAATTTGGCCTTTTACGGCATAGTTTGCCTACAAAGTTAAAAAAGAAAATCATACGATACAACTTTTTGTCGCAGTTTTTGTCTACATTTGCCTCATTTCGCACAATTTGCAGGGGAAGGGCTTCGCATGAAGGCAAGAGGGGGACTATACATCATTATATTGCGCACGCACGTGCATAGGGAAAAAGAGACCCGCAGCCTGAGAGATGGGCTGCGGGTCTCTTTTTTTGTATCCGGGGTGGAGAGGACATCAGTTGGCGGTGGGGCCAATCTTGTCCTTCCACTGAATGTACCAGTTGTCGCGGTTGAGCAACTTGGCGCCGACGGTGGCATCGCGCTGCGAAATGGGAGTGGCCAGACGAGACGGGTCGTTGTACCACAGGGCGCGGCGCATGAGGTCGTAGAAGCGGTTGCCCTCGTAGGCGAGTTCCAGAGCCTGCTCGTCGAGGATGAGACGGTCGATGAGGTCCTGCTCGGTGCGGACGACATTGGGACTGGCGTAGGCAGCACGGTACCAGGTGTCGTAGGCGGCGAGGAAGTCGTCGAGGCGACCGTTGTAGGCATCAAGGTCGGCCAGATAGACGGCATCCACGGCATTCCACTGGGCCTGGTAGTTGGGAACGGTCTCGGTGATGTAGACGTTGTAAGCGCCAACGGAGTCCTTCTCGACGTAGTTCTTATAGGCACGTTCGAGAGCCGATGCGGTGAGCGTGGGGTTGATGGAGGCATAAACGTCCCTTTCGACCATCTCGTTGGGATACTTGTCCCAGGTGGAGGGCTTCTTCACCTCGCGCGGTGCACTGGGATAGTCGTAGTCGGTGCGGGCGGGACGAACACCAATGGCCTCTTCCTTGGCAAACGGATAGTCGGTGCTGTCGGGGGTGGCCAGCGGAGCATAGTTGGCATTCTTGAAAGGCAGGCCCGAACCGCGAGCGTGGATGCCCAGCATGTTGCAGTTGTCGGTGCTGCTGCGCAGACTGGGTTCACGACCCAGCACGACGCCCGAGGGCGAAAGCGTGACAGAATAACTCTGGGCATAGGGCAGGAAGTCGGTGGTGTTGAAGTCGAAGTACTGGATGAAGGCCGAGTCCTGAGCCGATGTGTAGTAGGGCTGCACCTCGTTCTCGATGACGGTGTTGGAGAGGCCCATCGTCAGGATCTGACGGGCAAAGCGGGGATAGCCGGCATAGTTGAGGGCCTCAGCCAGGCGCAGGTAGATCTGAGAAGCACGGTAGATGCCGATGTGCTGGTAGGCGTGCTTGTAGATGGACTGGTAGTCGACGTCCTGCGAGTTGAGGTTGAAGGTGCGCTGGTAGTAAGTGTCCTGATAGCGCAGGTCGCCCAGATAGCCGCGGTTGATCTGGTCCTCGGTGAACTTGTCTGCCGTCACCTTCACGGTGAATCCGAATCCGTCCTGGTCGACGTAGTCCTGGGCCTGGCTCAACTGGAGCAGGAGTTTGCTGGGCTGGATGCTGGCCTCCTCGTAGTCACCGTCGTCGGTGGAGCGGGTATTGTAGAGCATGCGCAGTTCGTTGTAGTAGCCGTCGGCAGCGGCCGAGTCCATGGGGATGAACGTGATGGCCGGCTGGCGAGCCGTTCCCCAGTCGTTGCCGAAGCCGTAACTGAGCGAGCCGCTGGGCTGGCGGTAGGTGCCGTTGGTGAGGGTCTGCGTGGACCATTCCACACGGTCGTAGCCGGTGGTCAGGGGGCGCTTGCCGCTCTGGTCCCAGACGATGTAGTCGTAGTAGGCCTTAGCAGCCTGCTTGGCCAGTTCGGGATCCTGACGCTTGGCAGCCAGCCACAGATAGAGGTCGCCGGTGACGATCTGCGTGGGGAAGAAGCAGAGTTGCGGGTCGATGTGGGCATCGAAGGTGCCATAGTCGGGATAGGCCTTGCCGTAATAGGGCTTCAGGTCCTGGATGAAGTAGTCGCAAATCTGGTCGAGGTCGTACAGCGGATACTTGGCATCGGACTGGAGTTTCGTCACCACGGGCTCCGTGATGAACGGCACACGTCCGTAGAGGAGCACCATCTGCAGATAGGTCCAGGCGCGGATGCTGTGCACCTGTGCAATCTCGGATGCGAAGTAGTATATGCCGCGGTTGGTGTTTCCGGCCAGCGAGTCGGCATGGGCCAGGAAGTAGTTGCAGTTGTTGATGACGGCATAGTAGTCGCGCGGCACGTTGTAGGCATTGTCGTCGTCGACGGTGAGGTCGGCAATGCTCTTGAGGTCGGTGGTGGCATTGCTGCGAACCTCCACGAGGTCGGCCCGCAGTTCGCCAAACAGATTGTTGCGCACGGCGATGCTCTGCAGTTTGTTGAGAATGCCCACGACGGACGTCACCGTGTCGGCGGCATTGCCAATCATGTGGTTGTCGGCATATATCACGTACTCATTGCCTTTGTCGAGCATGTCCTCGCAGGATGTGACACAGAGGGCTCCGAGAAGACAGAGGGCACAGAGGAGTGCGCTTGTCTTATTATACATATACTTGATTGTGTTCATAATTCCTTGTTCTTTATTATGAATTATGCATTATGAATTATGCATTGAATTACAGGTTAATCTTCACGCCAAGGTGGAAACTGCGTCCCTGGGACAGGAGACCGCGGTCGATGCCCTGGGACAGCACGCTGTTGGACATGGAGAACTCGGGGTCGGTGCCCAGATACTTGGTGAACGTCAGGAGGTTGTTGGCCTGGCCCCAGACGGTGATACCCTGGATGTAGGTGTTGTTGATGGGCAACTTGTAACTGAGGGTCAGCGTCTTCAGGCGCAGGTACGAGGCATCCTCAATCCAACGGTCGCTGAAGCGGCTGTTGCCCATGGGGTCGGCGTATGTGGCCTTGGGTATATCGGTCACCTGCCCCTCGTGAGTCCAGCGGTTCAGCATGGCTGTCGACTGGTTCATGAAGCGGCTGCCCGACTCGAGTTGCTGACGCATGTAGTTGTAGACTTCGCCGCCCAGCGAGTAGTTGAAGTTGACGTCGAGGGTCAGGTGCTTCCAACTGAGCGAGGTGAAGATGTTACCGTAGATGTCGGGCGTGGCATCGCCAATGATGGTGCGGTCGCGCTCATCGATGCGGCTGTCGCCATTGAGGTCGAGGAACTTCACGTCGCCGGCGCCGTAGTAGGTCTTGGCACCCGTCTCGTCCTGCACGTACAGGCCCGAGGCCTTGGCCTCCTCCGATGTGCTGAAGACACCGTCGGTGCGGTAGCCGTAGAACGAGTTCACGCTGCCGCCCACCTGGCTGCGGATGGTGGCCCCCAGGATGTCGGTATCGAGGTAGCGCTGGTTGTCGGGCAGCGAGGTCAGTTCGTTCACGTAGTGACCCATGCTGGCTCCGACCGTCCAGTTCCAGTTCTTGCGGGACAGGAGATGGGCCGTGGCCGTGACGTCGAAGCCCTGGTTCTTCAGCGAGCCGCCGTTGCTCCAGTTATAGTCGAGACCGCTGACGAAGCCCAGTTCCTGGAAGGTCAGCAGGTGGTCGGTCCACGAGTGGAAATAGTTGAAGTTGATGCCGAGGCGGTTGTTCAGGCCCTTGAACTCGATGCCGGCATTGAAGCGCTTCGTGGTCTCCCACTGCAGTTCGGTGTTGCCGATGTTGCGCAGGGTCAGGCCAGCCACCTTGTTCAGGAACATGTTGCTGGTGAAATAGGTGCGCGATGCGTCGTAGACCATGTTGTCGTTACCGCTCATGCCGAAGCCGGCTGTCAGTTTCAGGTAGTCGATGCCGGCGACGTCGAAGAACTTCTCGTTCGAAGCCACCCAACCGGCCTGGATGCTGGGGAATACGCCCCAGACAACGCCGCCGCACTTGAAACCGCCCTTGGCCTCACGGCCGAACTGCGAGTTGGACTCGATGGCCAGGGCACCCTCCAGATAGTAGCGGTTGGCATAGTTGTACTGTGCCTGGCCGTACCAGGTGATGGTGGCCATGTTCTCGCTGGTACCCGTAGAGGTTTTGTTCGATGTGCTGCCGATTGAGGGAATCTTGTCGTTACCGCTGTTCTTCTCGTTGTAGCCGTGCTGGGTGTTCAGCGAATAACTTTCGTTGATGTAGCGGAAGCCGCCCTGCAGGTGGATGTTGTGTCCCTTGTAGGAGTTCGTCCAGTCGAGTTTGGTGTCGCTGTTCACGGTGTTCTGCTTGCCATACTGCGAACCTATCTCGTTCTCCATCTCGTTCTGCAACGCTGCCACGTAGTAACTGGGCACACCGTTGATGGGCACGTAGTACTTCTCGTTAGTGTTCAGCGACGTGTAACTGAACATCTCGCTCAGGTAGAGATGCTTGTTGAACTGGTACTTGGGCGTCACGATGAGGTTGACGTAGGAGTTGTCGAAATAGTTCTTGTTCTCAGCCGTTCCGTAGTGGTTGATGGCAACGGGGTTGGCCAGACGGTAGTTGCTGGTACGCATGTTGGAGAGTTCGTCCAGGTAGTCCTCATCGACGATGTCGAGGTGGTTGTTGGTGATGTAACCGATGCGGTTCACCCAGTCACCGACGAAGGAGTACGGACTCAGCATGGGACTCTTGGCAGCAGCCAGGAAGTTGGTGCTGGTGATGGACTTCTGGTCGTAGGTGTCAGGGGCACCCGTATCCATGAGTTTACGGGTCTGGTTGGTGTAGGCAGCGTCGAAACTCATCGACAGGGCCTTCGTAATCTTGATGTCGGTGTTGAAGCGGATGTTCAGGCGGTTGAAGTTGTTCTCCTTCAGCACGCTGTTGTCGTGGGTGTAGCCCACCGACAGCATGTAGTTGGCAATGTCGCCACCGCCCTGCACGCTCAGGCCGTAGTTCTGGGTCACGGCCTCGCTGTAGAGGTGGTCGGCCCAGTTGGTATTGTTGTTGTACTTGGGAGCCCAATACTCGTTGTTGAGGAACTTGAAACTGTTGGCCTGCGTTCCGGTGCTCTGCAGGAGGCCCGAGGCGTAGGTCTTGTACTGGCTGCCGTTCATCACGTCGTACATGCTGGGCAGCAGTTCCACGCCCACGTTGACCGAGGCCTCGATGCGCGTGGCCTGCGACGTATTGCGCTTCGTCTTGATGAAGATGACGCCGTTGGCACCCTTGGCACCATAGAGGGCCGTACCGTTGGACATCACCTCGACGCTCTCCACGTCATTGGCGTTGATGTTGGTGAGCACGTCGTTGAAGTAACCGGTATGAATCATCTGGCGGCCATACTGCTGGTCGATGATGACACCGTCCAGCACGATGAGGGGCTGCGAGTTGCTCTGCAGCGAGTTCACGCCGCCGATGTTCATGTAGTTGCCCACGGCCAGGGCACCGCTGCGTGCCACCGTGTGGACGTTGGCAGCCAGTTGGTTGCCCACCTCCGACGTGATGTTACGGGCAGCGGTGAACTCCGTAGAGCCCGTCCGCACGTTGTTCAGCACATTGTCGTCGGCGCGATACAGGGGACGGGCAGCGTCGCTCTGCATCACTATCTCGCGCAACTGGCCCGACTTGTTCAGGCCCACGCGAACCATATTGTAACCGGGGATGGTGACCGTGACGGCGCTGCTGTAGAGGGGAACCTGCATCTTGAACGTACCGTCCTCCTCGGTCAGGGTCGAATAGCCTTCGCCGGCAACGGACTGCACCAGCACACCGACCAGCGGTTCGCGGGTAGCCTGGCTGACGACACGTCCCTGTATGGTGCGTGTCGGCTCCTGCTTCTTCGCCTTGCGAACCTGAACCACAGACGCATTCTCCTGCACGGTTTCCTCTTCCTCCTGAGCGAAGAGGCTCAGGGGCGAAACCATCAAGAGGGATAGGAATAGAATATTTATGTTTTTCATGTCGTATTAATTTTCCTTATTAGCTTCCAGTAATTCATCGTTAAACGCATCCAGGTCGTCGGCAGCAGCCTCGGCCTCCTCCTTGGTCTCGAAGGGAACCAGGATGAACTCGCACAGGCTGAGCGTACGCGTGTAGATGACGTTGAGTTTCTTTGGGCTGCTGGGGCCCATAGACCTTACGATCAATTTCACCACTCCGTCGTCCAGTCCGGCGCTGGAATAGGGGAACTGGACAGCCTTCTGCACCAGCAGGGTGTCGGTGTCGTCCCCAGCATTCGTCACGAAACAGGTGGAGTTCTTCGACAGGCTCAGGATTTCGTCCACATTTTCCACGTCGCTCTCGGCGGTGATGGGATGGGGATTGTCCCAGTACTGCTCCGTGGGGAAGGTGCCGCGGGCATTCTTCTCGCTGTGTCCCACCTGGAACCAGTTGGGCAGATCCTGGCCCATGGTCACGATATAGATGTTGTAATAGGCACCGGACAGGATGCTGGGCAGGGTGTACGTGATTTTCGACTGATCGCCGGAATTCGTTGCGGCCACCGTGATGTACTCGGTTGTCTTCGTCACCTCCTGGGTGGAGTCGGCGTAATAGACACTGCGATATCGGGTCCAGCGGTTGACGCTCATCGTCTCCACGTTGGCCGTATTCTTCGGCACCTCATAGTACGTGGCAAGGGTTGCCAGCAGGTCGGTGCGGCCAAAGAAGGTGGTGTGGGGGTCAATCACGCCCTTGTTGTCGATGTAGACTTCACCGTTCGAGCACGTAACCTTCTCCAGGCCGTTCAAGATGGTCTCGTAGGGCTTGTAGTAAACGTTCGTGCGCGGGTTGTGGTTCTGACGCTCGAAGTAATGCGTATTCACCAGCGAATCCTGCGGATTGCGGTTGTACTTGAAGTTGGGGCTCGTGTTGAAGAAGCGTCCACGCAAGATGCTCCAACGGGTGTAGTACTCGGCCAGCGAGTCGGAGTTGGCCACCGAGGGGTCATAGACATAGTACTGGCGATACTTGTCGTAGAGTTGCCGCCAAACCTCGTCGGTGGGTGCCAACAGGGTGTAGACGCTGTCCTCGCGCTGGATGTAGCCCAGCGAACTGAGCAGGTCGTTGGTGAGGACGGTCACGGAGTCGAGGTAGACGGACTTACCGTCCTCCACGCCACCGGCCACCGACGACTTCTCGTCCAGTTCATACTCGTCGAAGCCCTTTATCATCTGCACGAGGCTGTCCAGGCCTTCGCGCTTCTCGATGTACTCGCGCACATTGGGGAAGAAGGGCTGGATGCCGTTGGTCTTGTACAGGATGCCGTTGTTGCTGAGGACGGCGTCGTCGAAGGCGTTTCCGTTCAGCGTGCCGGTCTTGTCGCTCGTGCCGATCAGGTGCATATACTTCTTGTTCAGCATGGCCACCGTGTCGTCGGTCAGCGAGGAGATGGGGCGGGCATACAGGGCCACATGGTTCTGGTAGAACTGCGTGATGGCCTTGTTGTCCTCCTTCTTCAGGCCGGCAGCCTTGTCGGCCTCGTACACGGCAATGATGCTGTCGGCCTGGGCATTGGTCAGGTTACGCGGAGCCCACACGGTCAACTGCTGGGCAGCACCGAGTGCATCGGACATGCCGATAGCATTCACCACCCGGTAGAAGTTCGACAGCGAGGCATCGCTCTGGATGTTCTGGAGCAGCGAGGGCTGGTCAGCCATGCCTCCGTCGGTCACGTCGTAGTGCTCGCTCCACGAGTCGGCGCAGGACGACCAGAACAGCGGAGTCCCGGCCAGCACCACGGCTGCTGCTATCTTATATATTCTTTTTGTTTTCATAAACTTTGAATTACGAAATGCGAAATACGGAATTTCAATTTTCAATTTTCAATTTAATAGTCGTCCTCTGCACGTCCTTCACCCTCGACGCCATACACGCTCTTGGGGACAAGTTCGAGGTAGTCGAGCATAATCAGTGCCGTACCGACGGCCCAGATGCTCTTGATGCGGATCTTGTGGCGGACATGTTCCTCCAGCGTCTCCGTGGACAGCACATAGCGCACCGTGCGCGGGTTGTCGCTGAATATCTGGGCCACATTGCCCAGGGCGTCGCGTCCGTCCTTGTGTCCGGCAGTGGCATTGAACACGCCCTTCGGACCATGATACCAGCCCAGGTTGTGCATGTTCTTCTTGGCAGCCTCGCGCTCCTCGCTGGTGTAACTGCTTCCGTCCAGGGTGGACAGGGGCACGTAACCCGTGCGCATCTCGAAGTTGGTGTCGCGCTCGTCGAAGGGCACGCCCTTGGGTTCGCCGTCCAGGTAGAACTGGCAGATACCGCGGGTGGGCATGTCGGCAAAGCCGAGACGAATCTGGTAGGTGCCCGTGGGCACGCTGGGCAGATAGAACTCTACGTCGTAACTGTTCACGTCGGAGCAGCAGTTGAACTCGTCGCCCTCGTAACTCCAGTATGTGTTGCGCGCACCCTGATAGAGGAAGAAGCCGTCGGTGTTCACCTTCACGCCATCCAGGTAGCCGTTGGGCAGGATGTAGTTGCGGGCCGGCGATGCGGGGTCCTCACTCGAAGTCGTAGTGTGGGTCTCGTCGTAGTTGCGCAGGTTGTTGCTCAGCATCTCGGGGAAGCAGTCGATGATGTCGAAACGGATACGTGTGTTGAATATCTCGTTCTTCGTCTCCTCGCTGTAGTCCACCAGGCCGTCGATGAGGAAGTAGGTACCGTTGCGGGCATTCTGGTCGTAGCCGGATTCGCTGTCGGGACGGTTGACGTGCACGCCCGGCCAGTGAACGTTCGAGCGGTTGTTGTCGCTACGGTTGAGGTACATCTCGTCCTCCACGCCGCCGTAGACGCGCATCTCGGCAGCCGACTTCATGCGGGTAATCTTGATGGTGGTCAGCGTGTCCATCGTCGAATACCACTCGACGGGGTTCACGTAGGCCTTCGTGTCGTTGGTCTTGATGCTGCAGAGCGAGGTGTAGTGGTCGTACGACTGTGCGAACGGCAGGCAGTGGTAACTGATCAGGCGGTGCAGCGGGTTCTGCGGGTCGGTGAAGTCGAGCGTCGCGGAATAGTCGGGGCCGCCGTAGATGCCCTTGGCATAGTTGTAGAGGCCCTGTACGTCGGTGATGCCGTACTGCGTGGCCAGCACCTCATCGGGGCAGGCAAAGACGGTGAACTTGTAGTCGCGCGTCTCGGGCACATAGCAGTAGTTCCACTGGGCACCCGAATAGATGCGCTTGCCGTGGTAGGGTTCATACTCCTCCTTGTCGGGGTCCCACGTTTCGTCCTTGATGTGGTTGGCGATGTACTCGGCCAGGCCGGTCAGGGTGAGGGCCTCGGAGAAGAGTTTCACACGCTCGTCCTGTGCCATCAGGTCGGCCACCGTCTTGTTCGACGAGGAGAGCACGGCGTTGATGGTGTGCACGATGCCGTTGTCCACCGAGTCGTTGGCGTGGGTGATGATGCCGGTGCCGCCGATGCGGTACGATGCGGCCGAGTCCACCCATTCGAGCGACAGGTAGCGTCCGTTCATGTTCACGGGCAGGTCGGCCGACTTGGCCTCACCCAGCAGTTCCGTGAAGTCGGCCTCGCTGTAGGGGTGTGCCTCGGTGCTGACACCGCTGTTGATGAGGTGTGTGCGGGCAATGGTGTCGCACACGTCCACGGGGATTTCCTCGATGCTGTTGTAGCCGTTCTCGGCCAGATAGGCATTCACTGCTGCGTTCGTCGGTGCGAAGCAGGTGTACTTGCCGTAGGTGGCCAGCAGGTCCATGATGTTCACGCCGCGCTGGCTGCCGGCGGCACGGTTGACGATGGCCGTGAACTGGCTGTAGTTGTTGTTATCCTTCAGGTAGTCGCTCATCAACTGCCCGGTGTAGGAGTAGTAACTGTCGGCCGGGATATCGTCGCTGCAGGCACCGAACGACAAGGCCATCAGACCCGTCATGCCCATGACGAGCCAGGCGTAAATATACTTCGATACGTTTTTCATATACTTCATGGTTTTATTCCGCATCGCTGTTGCTCTCGCTACTGGTGTCGTAGTAGGACTTCTGCTTCAGCAAGGGGTTATTCTTCAGTTCATAACGGTTGTAGGGCCAGTACAGGGCCTCGGAGTCAAGGATACGCGCGGCGATTCGCTTCGACGGCACGCTGGACAGGTTGCCCTCGCGACGCACGTAGCGCAGGATGTCGAACCAGCGCTTGCCCTCGAACATCAGTTCGCGGCGGCGCTCGGCCTTGCACAGGTCGCGCATCAGGCTGCGGGTGTTGTACTTGTTAATCTTGAGTTCGTTGGCCGTCACCGTGGAGTTTGTGGTCGTGGTCGGAGCCACGATGCTGCGGCGGTTCACGGCGTAGATGAGACCGAAGGCACGGCTCAGATTCTCGTCGTACACCTGATTGCCCTCGTCGTCCTTCACCAGGTTGCCCTCGTCGTCGCGCACCTCATAGTCTTCGTTGGCGGCCAGTTCTATCAGGGCCTCGGCCTGCATCAGCATGACGTCGGTCAGGCGATAGAAGATCCAGTTGCGGCTGTGGTAGTTGCCCGATACGCTGGAATGGGTCACCGAGAAGCGGATGTTCGCATTGGTGGTACCCGTCGAGGGCGTAATCGTTGCACCGGAGGCGACGAACTTCGAGACGTCGGCCGAGGAGTAGTCGCCCGGCTTCTCAGGGTTGAAGTTGGCATAGAAGCGCTCGTCGTAGCCGTGGTCGAAGATGGCGTAGACATTGTTGGGAATGTCGCTGAACAGGGCATCGGCCACGGTCAGGAAGCCGCGCCCGGCGTTGCCGTCTTTCAAATAGTGGTTGCCATAGAGGGCGCCACAGGCCGAGTTGGAGATGTAGTTGTCGTTGCCGTTCGTGGTGTAGGCCAGTTCGAAGATGCTCTCGAAACTGTTGCCGTTGCCACCGAAGATGCTGTTGAAGTCGGCACCGTAGTTGTTCGACGACAGGCTGCTGAAGCAGGGTATCAGGGGATAGCCGTCGCCCGTGTCGTTGGCCCACTTGAAGAGGGAGACGTTGTCGCTCACCGACATCATGGTGCCACCGTCGTACACCGTCACGGAGGTCATGCCCGTGCGGCCGGCGTAGTTCTCACGGTAGTCCTGCATCTTGGCATCAATGACGCGCTGGGCGTAGTCGACACACTTCTGGTACTGTCCGCTCCACAGGCAGAGGTCGGCCAGCAGGGCATAGATGGAACTCTGCGTGGCACGGTTGCAGTTGCTGTTGTAGCGCGAGTTGTCGTCCTTCGGATAGGCCTTCAGCGCATTGCCTACGACGCTTTCCAGGTCGGCAATCAGGTACTGCACAATCAGGTCGCCGCTGGTGGCCTCGATGGGTTTGGCCTCCTCGTCCACCTGGATGGCGTTGGTGTAGTAGGGCACGTCCTTGAAGGCACGCACCAGATAGAAGTAGCAGAGGTCGCGCACGAAGGCCATCTCGGCCTGTGTGGCCAGCACGTCGCTGGGGGTGTAGACGGGGTCTTTCTCGCTCACCTCGGGGGCGCGCTCGATGACGGTGTTACACTCGTTGATGACGGCATAGAACGACTGCCAGTTCGAGAAGGGGTTGGTGGGCAGCAGTTGCTCCTGCAGGGTGCGATAGATGTCCTTCTGGTCGCGCTCGCAGTTCAGTCCGTCCAGGATGTTCTCGCTGCGGGCCTCGCCCCACATGATGCAACGGCGGATGACCTCGTCGGCCTGCAGTTTGGTGTAGACACCTATCACCGTCTGCTCAATGTCGGTCTTCTCGTTCCAGAAATTGTCCTCGGACACGAAGGTCTTGGGTTCGATTTCCAGGAAATCGCCGCAGGAGGACAGCCCCAGGCAGGCAACACCTGCCAGTAATATGGATTTCAGTTTCAGGTTTTTCATATCGTTGTTCTCCTTTCTTTAGAACTCGATGTCGAGGTTAAACGTATACGCACGGGCATGACCGGGGGTGTTGGCGTTGTCGGTGGAGACACTCATGCCGCCATAACCCACCTCGGGGTCTACGCCGGTGTACTTCGTCAGACAGAAGAGGTTGCGGGCACTGGCCGAGAGTTTCAGGCTGTTGAGGTGCCACTTCTTGATGAGTTTCGTGTCGAACGAGTAGGTCAACTGCAGATAGTTCAGTCGCAGGAACGAGGCGTCCTCGATGAAGCGGTCGCTCACCAGCGTGTTGTAGTTGGTGGTTCCGTTCAGGGCGCGGGGGATGTAACTGCCCGTTCCGCCGTCGCCTTCCTTACGCCAACGGTAGTTGACGGCCTCGCTCTGGTTGTTGTTGGAGTTCATCGACTCCACGTTCAGGCGGGCCAGGTTGAAGACGTCGTAGTCGACACGATAGTTGAACTGGGTGCGCAGGGCCCAGCGGCCGTAGTTCAGCGTGAAGCCGAAACCGCCGGTCAACTTAGGCAGTGAACTGCCCAGGTACTGGATGTCGCGCTCGTTGATCTGTCCGTCGTGGTTCACATCCTCGTACATGGCGTCGCCACCGTTGAACTTGTAGGTGTTGGTGGCTGTGGAGGTGACGGCCGTGTTGCAGAAGGCCATCTGCACGGGCTCGCCCTTCTCGTTGAAGACGACCTGTCCGTCCTCGCTGACAGCGATGGGGAAGGTGATGCCGGCATCGATGAAGCCCTGCAGGGTGGTGATGCCGGGATATTCGCGCTGCAGACGAGCGGGAATCTTGCCACGCACGATGTTCTGAGCCGAGGAGAAGTTATACTGGTAGGTACCCAGGCATTTGAAGCCGTAGATGGAGCCGAAGGGGTTGTTCACCTGCACACGCTGCAGCAGGAAGGCGTTCTCCTGCTTGAACTCGGTGGTGTTGAGGTTCTCCAACGAGATGTCGTCCATCTTGGTGATGGTGTTGTGGTTGTTGGCGAAGTTCACGTAGAAGTCGAGCGAGAACTTGCCCTTCTTCAGCAGGCGGTTACCGTCGATGTTGAACTCCCAACCCTTGTTCCTCATGTTACCGGTGTTCACAACCGACAGGGTGCTGTAGCCCGTGCTGTTGGGGATGCCGCCGGCCATCATCATGCCCCGGGTCAGACGCGAGTAGACGTCGAGGCGGAACTTGATGCGGTCGTCGAAGAAGCCGAGGTTGAAGCCCAGGTTCCACGAGGTCACCTTCTCCGGGCCCATTGCATTCAGTTTCAGTCCGTCGGGGTTCATCGAGGTCTGTCCGATGTACGACTTGCCCTGGCTGTACTTGTTCATGTACAAGTAGTCGCTGTTGGGTGGGTTACCCACGCCGCCGTAGCCGGCACTGACGGAGAGCATGCTCATCTTGGCCTTCTCGCGAGCCCATTCCATGAAGTTTTCGTCGATGACGTTCCAGCGGCCGCCCACCGAGTAACTGGCCAGCCAGCGCTTGCTGGGACCGAAGCGGGTGGTGCCGTCCATACGGATGGTGCCGTCGAGCGAATACTTGCTCTTGTACGAGTAGTGACCGATGAACATGTAGTTCATGCCGCGCCACTGGCCGTAGCCGCTGCCCATGCCCGACACCAGACCGCCGGCTGAGGGCGAACTGACGCCTGCAGGCAGGCGGTATGCGTCGGTGCTCTGCGAACTGTTGCTTCCGCTGGTCAGTTCGAAGTGGGCCATCGTGCGCAGGCTGTGGTCCTTGTTCTGGAAGGTGGGCACGTAGGTCAGGCGGTGACGTGTGGTGAACGACAGGCTCTTGCTGCTGTACGAGTAGGCTGAGTGCGTGTTCAGGTAGTTCTGCGTGCTCAGTCCCAGTTCGCGCGGATAGTCCTTGTCGTCGTACTGGTTGGAGACGTTGATGTACACCACGCCGTTGTAGGTCAACTGATGGTGGTCGTCGTCCAGTCCGAGCAGTTTGTACTCCAGTTCAATCTTCGGAGCCAGGTTATAGGTGCGCTGGTTGTACTTGGCCAGATTGGCGCTTGCCAGCGGGTTGGCCAGTTTGCGCTGGTCGTCCAGTTTCGTGTTGTTGGTGCTGGCGTAGACTTCCTTCTGCAGCATGTAGTAGTAGTCGTTGCTCCAGACGCCGTTCTCGTATTCGTAGTAGGGCGACAGGTTGGGCATCTTCACCATAGCGATACCCCACAGTCCGTCGTGGTTCATGTCGCGGTCGGTGTAGGTCAGCGAGAAGTCGCTGTTGATCTTGATGCGGTCGCTGACATAGTAGTCCAGTGCCATACGGGTGGAGAAGCGGTTCATGGCCTGCTTAATGATGTTGCCCTTCTCGTGGTCGTAGCCGCCGGAGATGCGGAAGGTCGTCTTCTCGTCACCACCGCGCACGCTCAGGGTGTGGCTGTGCAGGACACCGGTCTGGGACACGAGTTTCGTCCAGTCGGTGTTGTTGTCGTACATGTAGGCTTCGGGGAATCCCTCGTAGTCGTAGTTGATTTCGGGGATGTTGGCAGCGTTGTCGTCCAACTTCGGGTTGAAGTAGGCCTCCTTCAGCATCATGGTGTACTGGTCGCCGTTGAGCAACTTCACAGGGCGGTTCTTGTCGTGGATGGTCACCTTGCCCGAGTAGGCCACGCGCACGGGGCCGCGGGCACCGCGCTTGGTGGTAATCTCGATGACACCGTTGGCGCCTCGCATACCCCAGATGGCGGTGGCGGAGGCATCCTTCAGCACCTGGATGCTCTGGATATCGTCGACGTTCACCTTCAGCAGTTCGGCAAACTTTTCATCGGTTGCCGTCTCCACGGAGAAGTCGCTGAGGTCTACGTCGGAGGCGATGTCGCCGTTGACGACGATCAGGGGTTCGTTGCTCGTCAGCGTACTGACGGAACTGGCACCACGCAGACGCATCTGCGAACCGGCACCGACGTTACCCGACGAGGCGATGATGTCCAGACCGGCGATGCGGCCCTGCAGGGCTTCGTCGACCGAGGTGATGCCCAGGCCTTCGAATTCCTTGGCATCCAGGCCCTGGGCCGAGTAACTGACCTCGCGCTCGGGAATGGCCATACCGGAGGTCTTGGCCATCTTCTTGCCCACAACTACGGCTTCCTTCATGACCTTCACATCGGCGCCCATAGTGATTTTGTACACCTGCTTGGTGATGGGCTTGATGGTCTGGGGCTTCATGCCGACGCAGGTGAAGACGAGTTTGTTCTTCTTCGCATCCTTCAGCGTCATCGTGAAGTTACCGTTTCCGTCCGTAACCGTAGCGCTGACCGTACGGTTCGACGGGTCAATCTCCTTTACCGCTACGCCGGGCAGTTCGCCGAACTCGTCGCTGACCGTACCACTGACGCGGGTAATCTGTGCACTGACAAGCGAAGATGTCAGACACATTATTATTAATAAGGTATATTTAAGTGTTTTCATCTCTTGCGCTTGATTGGGTTAGGAGTTTCGTTGTCCACGGGATACTTGGCCAGGACTGCCTGCACCTTGTCGTACGTCGCGGGGCTGTAGTAACTGCCGTCGGGATGGTCGGCATCCACACGGAAGGGCTCCAGCGGACGGTCGATCTGATGCAGCACGGCAAACGACGACGAGAAGATTTGCTTGCTGGCCGTCAGGGTGCGCCCGTCGAAGAAGTACTGACGAGTGAGCACGTTGTAGCACTCGCGGCCGGCATCGTCGGTGACCGAGGTGTTCACGGTGCGCTGGTTGCCCGAGTTGTCCGTGATGGTGAGGTCGCCACCGCGCTCGTAGTTGACATAGAGTTTCACGAAACGGGTGGTCAGGGTGTCGAGGCAGGCGCTCTCGAAGACGTCGTTGCTGTGTTCGTCACCGTCCACGTACACCGAGTTGTCCTGGATGTGATAGGTCACGAAGTTGGTGATGACGTCCGACATGGCCGTGGCCTGGGCCTTCATGAAGTTCAGGTCTTCGGTCAGGCTCAGCGAGTCGGCCTCCGTCGTGGCGGCATCCAGGCGGTCAGAGATCACGCTGATGCAGTTCTGCACCTGGTCCACATCGTCCCACGTGGGCAGTTTGTGAGCGGCGATGAGGTCGTTCACGCTCTCGTTCGTGGGCACGTAGATGGTATAGTGATAGTTGTTGAGGTTCTTCAGGCAGTAGTCCATCGTGGCGTGGTTGGTGTAGGCGTCCTTGGCCACGATGCTCTCGGTGCCGGCCAACAGGCGGCCGAACTCGCCGAACTGGTTCTCGCGCAGGCTGTCGGTCAGGGCTGCGTACGGGCTGACGAAGGTGCTCATCAGGGGTTCCTCGTCGACGATGTAACTGCGTCCGTTACCCTCGGCGCTCTTGTCGAAGGTCTCGATGACGGGGATGAAGTAGCCGCGCTCGTACTGGAACGAACCGGCAACGCCCGTCAACTGTGTGCCGTTCCACTCGGCAATGATGGGACCGCCGTTCTTGGCCGAGTAGAAACGCTGGCCGGGGGTGAAGAGCGTGGTGGAGAGCGAACTGTTCATGATGTCCTTGAAGCGGTTGAAGGCATCGCCCTGCTGGCCGGTGCTGGGGCGCTCCGTAGAGAGGGCACCCACTTCGCCGCGGCCCTTGGCATCCAGTTTGTCCTCGCTCCAGTCGATGCTGTAGGCCGTGGCCGAGAGCAGATTGTCGACGACACCGAACTTGTACACCACGGAGTTAGACTCGCGGCGGGCGTTCTGGCGCTTGTAACTCACGGGGTCGTAGTAGATCTGCAGCGCATTGTCGGTGGGGATGATGAAACTGTACTTCGAGCCCATGTTGTTCAGGTAGGCACGGAAACCCTCGGCACCCGTCTGCTTGTTATCCCACTCCACGGTGTTGTAGACGATGTGCAGGTCGTCCTCGTCGCGGATGATACAGGGGTAGTAGACGCTGACGTACTCGGGAGCGACGTACACCAGGTTGGTCTGGTACACGACGCCGTTGCAGGCCCACAGCACGCTGTCGATGTCGGCCTTCGTCACGCCCATCGGTTCGCTGGACGTGTTGTTGATGCTACCGAAGACGCTGGGGACGGCTGCCTTCAGGCTGGTGAGCATGGTGTTCTCCAGCAGGGGCAGGACGACGGCGTCGGGGGCGTTGTCCCAGGCTGTCTCGCCGGGACCGGCCGTGCCGTAGCGCTCCTTCAGGTCGGAGCCGTCGTTGTCCAGGTAGTTCAGCAGGGCCTCATCGGTGGGCACCAGCATGACGGCTGCGTCGCGCTGGAAGTAACTCTCCGTGGCGTTGGCGCCCTGCAGGAAGTAGTGGTTCCATCCCGGATCGTAGGGCAGCAGGCCGCTGGGGTCCTCGCGTTTGTCGGTCTTCGAGAAGCCGAAGTTCAGGTGCTTGTTGAAGTAGCGGCGCACGTAGACGCTGTCCTCCAGGTCGCCGCCGTACTGACGGTGATACTCGGTGTTCACCGTGGGGCTGTAGTGGGGATAGGAGAAGCGGTCGAGCAGGCGCTTGTAGATGCTGAACTGCGGGTTCTGCGCAATCACGTTGGCCATGTTGTCGAGCGGCAGGGCCACGTCTTCCAGCACGTGTATGTATCCGTTCTGGCACGTGATGTCCTGCAGGATTTCGCTGTCGGTGTTCTCCAGGATGACCTTGCCGTTGACGAAGGCGCCGACGTTCGACTTGATGTCACCGTTGGTCAGGAACTCCACGTCGTCGCTCGTGATGTTGTTGTTCTGCATGAAACGGGGCATGAAGTGTATCATCGAGGCCACCGAACTGTCCTGCACCATGTAGATGCCCTCCTTGCCGCGCACACCGGCCCAGTAGTCGATCTGCTCGCCGTTGCTGTTCTTGCGGGCGGGGTTCACTACGGGGAAGTCCGAACTGGGCACGTAGGGCACCGAGTCCATGAGGTTGGTTGCCGTGGAGCGGCGCATGCAGGCACCCTCCAGCGGGGTGTCGCCGGGGATGTTGCTGAGCAGTTCCACCAGATAGGCACTGTTCACCATGTTCGACTTGAAGATGAGTTTCCGCTGTGCCGGGCTCATGTCCTCCAGCCGACGCACGCCCCACGGATTGTTCTGGTAGAAGCGTTGCCAGGCCGCATCGTCGGCCACGAACAGCGTCTTCGAACCCGTCCTCCTCAGCATGGATGCGTAGTCCTCGTCCTGAGCATTGATCAGTTTCAATGTCTCCGTGAAATTACCGCGCGATTCCAGTTCCTCATAGATGCTTTCGCCCAGCCACGAGGGCTGGCCGGTGAGCAGTTCGTCGCTACACGACGTGGCCACACCACCCAATAGGAAAGCAGCACAAGCAGGAACCACCGCGAGGGTAATTTTTCGCTTAAGCATACTGTTTTTCATTTGGTTATTTTAGTTAGTTATTATGTTGTTTTCACGCCTTTCGGGGCATTTTTGCCCCTAAAATCTTCCAAATTTAGCGTTTTTTTACGAACCAGCCAAATTATTGTTAATTATTTTTAATTATCGTGTGAAAAAGGGATGAATCAAGGCCCCCCACGACGTCGTCATGCAGCCAGACGGCACGAAGCCGCCAGCCCGGCCGCAGCAACGAGGAAATATCCTTACAACCAACCGCCCCACCCTGTCTCTTTCAAGCCCAAGAACCGCTGGTATTTGCCGCCGAGTCGCCACCATCCTTATTATCAACACATTACAAACCTCGCAACTAACATTACTAATCTTTTGCCAATAAGATTACTAATCTTTCACCGATAAGATTACTAATCTTCCGGCCATAAGATTACTAATCTTCCGCCCGCAAGATTAGTAACGGCACAAAAAAAGCCTCCCGAACCGGCGTTCGGAAGGCTGCATTTTTCTTTACATATTCAATACTGTTCCTGTTCGTTCGGAAAGTCGCCCGATTTCACATCCGTCACGTACTGCCCGATGGCGTCGGTCATCACGGAGTGCAGGTCGGCATAGCAGCGCAGGAACTTCGGCGAGAAACCGTTGTTCATGCCCAGCATGTCGTGCAGCACCAGCACCTGTCCGTCGGCCTGTCCGCCACCGATACCGATGATGGGCACCTCCACCTCGCGGCACACCCGCTGGGTCAGCGCTGCCGGAATCTTCTCCAGCACGATGGCGAAACAGCCGGCCTCGGCCAGCAGATGGGCGTCGCGCACCAGTTTCTCGGCCTCAGCCTCTTCCTTGGCACGCACGGCGTAGGTGCCGAACTTGTTGATGCTCTGCGGCGTCAGCCCCAGGTGTCCGCACACGGGAATGCCGGCGGCCAGTATCGTCTTCACCGTATCGATGATTTCCTCGCCGCCCTCCAGTTTCAGGGCATCGCAGTGGGCCTCCTTCATGATGCGGATGGCGTTGGTGATGCCCTCCGAGGCATTCACCTGGTACGACCCGAACGGCATGTCGCACACCACCAGGGCGCGCTGCACGCCACGCACCACACTCTTGGCGTGGTAAATCATCTGGTCCACGGTGATGGGCAGCGTCGTCACGTTGCCCGCCATCACGTTCGAGGCCGAGTCGCCCACCAGTATCACGTCCACCCCTGCCCCATCCACAATGCGGGCCATCGTGTAGTCGTAAGCCGTCAGCATGGCTATCTTCTTGCCCTGCTGCTTCATTTCCATCAGTCGGTGCGTGGTCACCTTCCGCGTGTCTTCTACTAAGTATCCTGCCATATCTTTTTTCTGACTAATTTACAAATTCGGCTGCAAAGTTACGCATTATATTTGACATACGGAAACTTATCGGCGGAAATCGGCATGCTGCCCCATCCTCCGGCCCTACCAAAGGGAGATAGCGGACAGAAAGCAGGACACAATCATCGTAATGTCGCTGTCCGACTTTGCCGTGCGCTCCAGTCCACCCTCCACGAACGGCTCTGGGTTCTCCCTGTACTGCTCTTGGAACATTGGGTGAAATAACAAGTTCTTCTGCTCTTTTCCTGCCGTTTTCTCTCAAAAGCGGTTAAATTTTTATCTCTTTCCGAAGATTCTTTGTGATTCGTTAATGCAATCTGCTAAGAATTGTGTACTTTTGCAACTCAATATCACAGAATGGTAATGGACGCTGAAATGACAAATTGTTATCATTTGTACATAGACGAGTGCGGAGATCAAAATTTGGAAACGTTCAGTCCTACGTTTCCCATCTTCACACTTTGCGGCATCCTCGTGCGAGATGACAAAGTTTCACTATTGGAAGAACAGGTGCGAACGTTGAAGCAAGAGTTCTGGGGCGACCGTCAAATCATTCTTCACTCACGCGACATCCGCAAGTGTCAGAACGGCTTTGAAATACTGTTCGACCTCGATGTGAAGCGCCGTTTCTATGAGGCTGTCAACCGCCTGCTCGGTCAGAAAGACGTTTATGTCATCGTTTGTTGTTCTATTCTGAAAGAACCCTATATCCGGCAGTTCGGCAAGTTGAACGATGTCTATGGTCAGTCACTCTCGTTTGTACTGGAACGTGCCATTTTCTGTGTCGACAACCAATGCCAGGACGAAAGCGGAAGAATTTCTGCCATTGTAGAACGCAGAGGCAAACGCGAAGACAGAAACCTTAAAAACTACTACGGACAACTAATAGAGAAAGGCACCTACTGGGTAACAGCAGAACGCATGAAGAACCGCATGACATGCCTTGACTTCAAATGGAAAAACGAAGACATTGCAGGCCTGCAGGTTGCGGACCTGATAGCCTATCCGCTGACTCGCCATGTATTGAATCCGCAGAGTGTTAACCTGGCCTATGACGTTCTGGAACCCAATATTTTCATGGAGAATGGCAAGTTGATGGGACTCAAGGTCTATCCTCACCAGCCATAAAAAAGAGTCGCCACGAACCTGGCAACTCTTCCGATCGGGGACACCCCAATCCCGTAAATGAACTTGCGTCCATTGTTCTAGGTGCAAAGATAGGAATTATTTCTGAATCAACCAAGTTTTTCTGCTCTTTTCCTGCCATTTCCTCTCAAATACGGTTAAATCATTATCTCTTTTCGAAGATTATTAGGAAAGGATAGTCGCTTCTGTTGATTTTTATGTATATTTGCGACAAAATAATCGAATTCGTATGTCGAACAATTCCCGCTGGCGCGCCAACAAGGTGACCACAACCTGAGTATTTAATGTAACGCATGATAAAACTTATGGAAGAACAAAATACCAGCAAAGTGTTAACACAAGAACTGCAAAGTGCAGTTAAGACCATCAAGGCTGCCATCTTGCAAAGTCAGGCTCGTGCCGCACAGATAATCAATGGCGAGCAACTGTCGCTCTACTATGGCATCGGTCGCTATATCTCGGATCATTCGCGGGAAGGCTATTGGGGCACGGGCGCCATTGCCAGAATCAGCAAACAACTGAAATCCGAACTGCCAGGTTTGAAAGGCTTTTCGGAGGAAAATATCAAGTTGATGCGCCGTTTCTATGAGACTTGGAAAGATATTGAAGCAAAATCGGTAGTCGGAACTACCGAAATGGCCAAAACCGCAGTTCCTCAGATTGTTACAAATTCGGTAGACGCGTCTACCGAATTGCAAATACGCGATGTAGATCCTGATTCTGTGTGTCAGTTGCAGTTGACCAGTGATGACCGTTTCCCTATCACAGCCTTTCTAAACATATCATTCTCGCATCACATGGCCATATGTTGACGATGTCCTCCAAGACTACCTGTTGCCGCCAGAGGAAGAAATGAAACGACTGATGCCGGAAGAATAATCGAAGAAATAACTCGGACTGGAAGCAGACAACCGTCTGAAACGCGCTTTGTCGGTTTGCCAGAACATAGAAAAGCACATTCGATACAAGTACCCTAATTAATGGGGGCTGCAGTCCAACTCCGCCGCATGGGTTATCACATGGAAAAAATGAACTGATATGGGAACATACAGCAATAGTGGGAATCACAGGGACAAGAACTTTGAGGAACTGGCTGAACGCTAGGTGCTATTGCTGAAACTGGTGGCTATAAAGGAAATTGCCTATGGTCGCTTTGCTCTCACTGCTCCATCCACTCAAAATGCTGATAGTCCTTGCGCGATGTCCAGTCGCCGCCCCATCGGAAGCCGGCTTGGGTGAAGAGGCGATAGCAAAGGTCCCGGTGGTCAATTTTGTAGGGGAAGTTCCATGTGCGGTCGCAATACTTGGCGGCGGTGACGGGTTGGACAAAGCGGGTGCCGTCGGGGCGGACCTTGCAGTAGGGGTTGTAGAGCGTGTTGATGTCGACGGCCAGGCCGCGAGCATGCTTCGACAGGCGGGTGCTGCCGGCCACCGGGCGATAGCAGAAGCACGACGAGTTGTTGTCGCGCATCTGGGTCTCGTCGTTGGCGTCATAGACGTCGGGCAGGAGCATGCGCTGGATGGGGTACTTGGCATCGTAGAGTTGGCGCAGAATCCGGACCAGGCGGTCGGCAATCCGTTTGTTGCATACCATCTCGCCGATGTGTATCCGGTTGTCGTAGTCCCAGTGCAAGGCACGGATGTGGCGCAGGTCGCCGCGCCCGATGTAGGGGTTCTCCCTGTAGGTCTTACCTTGCATCCGTGCCCAGACGCCGTCGGGGACGGGCTCGGCGGCGAAGCACTTGTCCAGTCCGCCAAAGGCATCGACGGCCTCCTGACTGACCGTCTGTCCGGCCTGCCAGTTGACGAGTGCCGATATGTCGGTCTGCAGGGCTTCCTCATTCGCAGGACAGAACGGCCGTACCGCTACGCCGTAAAGCGATAGGATGACGGCAAGCATCCACTTCAGTTTCTTCTTCATACTGCTGATAGTTCACGAACAGATACTGTAGACATAGCGGTCGGCGGGCCCAGTCACGGTGACGAGCCCTGAAGAACGACCGTCGAGAACGTGCTTCATGTCGGTGGAAATACCGTTTCCGGAGCATTTCACCACGGCCTCCTTCTGCGTCCAGAGGCGGATGAACTCCAGTTCGGGACGGGGGGCGCGGAGGATGATGCGGCGCTCCTCGTCGTTCATCGTGTAGGCAACGAGCGACTCCTTGACCGCACGGAGGCACTCGATGTCCACGCCCACCGGGCGGTCGCTGAGCACGCAGATGGCGGCCTCGCGGCAGTGGCTCAGGCTGAAGTGGATGTCGGGATGGTCCAGCAGGAAGGGTTTGCCGTGTTCGCCGTACCCAAACACGGGCGGCTCGCTGATGCCATATTCGTCGCGAAGGCCCTTACACAGAAGAAGATAGGCACAGGCACACAACTTCCGCCCCAGTTCGCGGCGGAACTTGAGTGTCTGAGCCCGGCGCTGCTCGGAGAGCAACGGCAGGGAAGCGGCGAGATTGAACCCGGCTATGTCATCGTCCAGATATACCACAGAACCACGTTTCATGCGTTTCACGCCACAAAAGTACAAAAAAAAGTTCGCACCGCAAAGGGACGGAAAAAAATCTGTTGCCGAGGGAGCCGTATGTGAAATAAAAATTGTAAATTTGCCGTTGAAACATGCATTTGCAGATGAAGTCGCGATTCCTATTGTTCAAGGCATCGGCGGGGTCGGGCAAGACGTACAACCTGGCCCTGCAGTACATCGCTGCCCTGCTGGCGGGGGGCGAGGGCGAATTCCGCCACACGCTGGCCGTGACCTTCACCAACAAGGCGACGTCGGAGATGAAGGAAAGAATCCTGAACTTCCTGCACGACTTCTGGAAAGGGACGGGCAACCCGAAGGACTTCGAAAACCTGAAGCGGCTGCTCGACAAAGACTACCGCCTCAACGCCCCCGACGAGGAACTGCGCGAGCGGTGCCACCGTGCCCTGCGGGCCATCCTGCACGACTACAGCCGCTTCAGCGTATCGACCATCGATGCCTTCTTCCAGACCGTGCTGCGCAACATGGCCCACGAACTGGGACTGAACGCCCGGCTGCAGGTGGACCTGGACGACAAGGACATCATCGAACGGGCGGTAGACGAACTGATTGAGCGGAACACCGTGCACGACTACCTGACGCAGTACATCGAGCAACAACTGGCCGAAGGCCGCCCCTGGGACGTCAGGAGAGAACTGAAGCAGATGGCGCGCCTGCTCTTCCAGGAAGCCTTCCTGAAGCGCACGCTGGACGAGCGCAACCGCCCCTTCGACCAGAAGAGCATCGCCGACTTCCGTCGGGTACTGGAGAGCGAGAAGCGAAGCCTCACGGAGCCCGTGAAGACCCTGGCCGGGGAATGGGAAGCCACAATGCAACGCACGGGCATGGACTACGAGACGCTGTGCAACTACGCCGCCCACGTGCGCCGGTACGTCGAAGGCATGAAGGCGGGACTGCTGGAGACGAACTTCAACTCGTACCTGGCAGCGATGGCCGGCGACCCGGAGAAACTGCTGAAGAGTGCCCTGCGCCGCGATGCCTCGTTGCGCCCCGTGGCCGAAACGCTGTCCGGCATGCTGGCCCGTCTGAACGAAGCACAGCAAAGGGCCCTGCGCAGCGTCACAAGCATCGACCTGGCCCTGGCCAACCTCACCCCGATGGGCCTGCTGGGAGCCATCGACGCAGAGGTGAGCCGTCTGTCGAACGAGCGCAACCGCTTCATGCTGGCCCGAACCCCCATCATGCTGAAGCGCATGATTGGCGACGACGACACGCCGTTCATCTTCGAACGCATCGGCACGCGCTACCACAACATCATGATCGACGAGTTCCAGGACACCAGCCAACTGCAGTGGGAGAACTTCCGCACGCTACTGCTAGACAACCTGGCCACGGGCGGACTGAGCATGGTGGTGGGCGACATCAAGCAGAGCATCTACCGCTGGCGCAACGGCGACTGGCACATCCTGCACCAACTGGAACAGCAGGGCTATCGCGGCACGCCCTTGCAGAAGAAGGAACTGCGAAAGAACTTCCGCAGCCTGGGGAAAATTGTTACATTCAACAACCGCCTCTTCCCCCTTGCGGCCACCGAACTGGACCGACTGGGCAAAGGAGCCGACGCACGCCTCAGCGACCTGTACGCCGACGTACAACAGGACGTGGTGCGGCCCGAAGAACAGGGTTTCGTGCGCATCCGGCTCTGCCACACCACCGACCGCGAGGTGATGGCCGAGTGGGAGGAAACAATGCTGGCCGACCTGTGCCGGCAAGTGGCCGACCTGCACCAGCGAGGCATCCCCTACAGCGAAATGACCATACTGGTGCGCAAGAACCGCTACATCGAGCCCACCATCGCCTACTTTGCCCAGCACATGCCCGAGGTGCAACTGGTCTCGAACGAGGCCTTCCTGCTGGGGGCGTCGGTGGCCGTCGGGATGCTGATGTGCGCCCTGCAGATGGTGGACGACGTGGAGCGCGACCCCGTGGCCGTGCGCTACCTGATGAAGCATTACGTGCGCGAGGTGCTCCACCGGGGCGATGCCGCCGAGAACGACTACATGCTGACCAACCCCGACGAGGTACTGCCCGAGGCCTTCATCCGGCACCTCGACGAACTGCGCCGCCTGCCGCTCTACGAACTGTGCGAGACGCTCTACCGCCTGCTGCGCCTGCAGGAAATCGACCGCCAGGAGGCCTACCTGTTCGCCTTCTTCGACGAACTCTCCGCCTATCTGCACGACAACCCCTCGGACATCCCCACCTTCGTCCAGTACTGGACTGACACCATGCAACGCAAGGCCATACCCGGCGGCGATGCCGAGGGGATACGCATCTACTCGATACACAAGTCGAAGGGCCTGGCCTTCCACACCGTGCTGATGCCCTACGCCGAGTGGGACATCGAGAAAGACCGCAACGACGCGCTCTACTGGTGCAGTCCGCAAGAGGAGCCGCTCAACACGATGGGGTCGTTACCTATTAAATATACTACGCGTGTGCGCGAGAGTGCCTTTGCCGACAACTACCTGACGGAACATGCCGACCGGCGGGCCGATGAACTGAATGGCCTGTACGTGGCCTTCACGCGTGCCAAGGCCAACCTCTACGTCTGGGGACTGAGCCACGAGGAACTGCAGCCCGACAACTATAACATCACCATTGCCGACCTCATGCACCGCTGCCTGCCCAGCGTCGAGGGCATCGCCAGCCAGACCGACGACGACGCG
>JAFSXQ010000263.1 GCA_017444005.1 Bacteroidaceae bacterium
GCGCAAGCGCTGGGAATCGGCCAGGAACATGCCGCGCACGATTTCGGCCAGGATGCCTTTGGCCGTACGTGTCAAGCCCGTATAGTAAAGCAGGTGAAGCGGACGGTACTGGGCATCGGTGAAGAGGGTATCGGGCAGCCAGCGAATCTCCGGCGTCTGTTCGAAGCCCGGCTGCGTACACAGCAGTTTCACACCGCGCAACACGCCTCCATACTGGTCCTGCCATCCGCCACCTGTGGTGAGCAACTGTTCGAGCACCAACGTGCGGTTGGCAATCTCGGTCTTGTCCCAGCCAAGTCCGCAGAAGTCGCTCAACGCGCCCAACACCGTAGCGGCCAATATACTGCTGGTGCCCAAGCCACTGCCCGCAGGAATGGCACTCAGGAGGGTTAGTTCCAAGCCTGAACCGAACTCGTTCAACAATTGTTCGAGCGACGCAAACTGCGCCTCGGCAAAACGCGGATGGAAGCCGGCCAGGCACAGGGCCGCCTTGGGTATGGAGAACGGTGAACCGACGCGCGCAAAGTCGACCAGTTCGTCGAAACTGGTCACCACTTCCGTCGCGCCCAAATCGATACTCCGCAGGATGATTTTCGGCTCGCGACAAGGCTTTATATACGTTTGCAAAGGCGGTTGTCCGTTCAGTTCGATGGCGATGTTCACCACCCGACCGCCTTCGGTGAGGCAATACGGCGGCGTATCCGTCCAACCACCTGCCAGGTCGATGCGCACAGGACTACGCCCCCAGACAATCTGGTCCTGACAGACGCTAAGGCTGGGCGACTGGCGATGCTGAAGCACACGTTCCGTCAGGCCTTCGCGCAGCAGACTGAAGGCACGCGCCTCATGCCGACTGCCATCCTGTCCGCGCAGGTTCAGCAACTGGCGACGGAACATCTGGTCGCTGACGCGGCGCAGCAGAGGCTCGTCGTCGGCAAGCGGTTCGGGCATGTCAACATCGAGTTGGAAAAACTCGTGAGCCATATCGTCGAGGTTCGTCTGATAGAAGACGCTGTTGCGATGGTTGCGGGCGAGTTTCGAAAGATTCTCACGCCGATAACGGAGCCGTTGGGCCTGCAGGCGGAGCAAGTTGGCCCGTTCGGACAACTGACTGGCGGACAAACGCGGCAACGACTGCCACAAGCGGCGTCCCTCTTCGTCTGCCTCGCCCCGAATGGCGTACTGCAGCAATCGGCCCAGGACATCGATATCGGCAGAAACGGGGAACAACGGAGCGAACTGCTGCTCGCCATCGAAACGGTCGTTCATCCGATAGGTGCGAAGGGCATAGTCGTGCTCACCAATCGGCACAAAGTCGACACAAAGGCCCTCGGGCAAATCTACCTGCCAATCGTTCTTCGGAACGCCCGTGATGATGTGGTTCTGATGCAACGTCCACCCCTGTCCGAGGTGGGAGTTCTCAATCCAGATGTTCTGGTTGTCGGGGGTCAGACGCACCTCGGTGTGGGCATTCTGTATGAAAATGGAAGGATGCGGCTTGACGTCGAGGTGCATGATGGCCCGTTGGTCGTAAACCAGGTTCTGGATGGCCAACGTGCTACTTATCAGTTCGCGGCTGGTGCCGAAATGGTAGAACTGTCCCCCCTCCAAGGGCAAGATGGCCACACTGAGACGGGCCAGTGCGTCGTCGGTCTGCGAAGGATGGTCGCCCAGGCAACATCCGAACTCGCCATACAGGTCGTACTCTGTCACCCCGCCATCGTGCGTGCTGTGCTTCACCAGCAAATCCACGGCCCGGTCGCTCATCAGCCACACACCGACATCCATCAGGCAGAGATGGGTGTGCATCAACTGGGCAAGTGTCTCGACAGTGGGTTTCTGCAACATGAAGTCGAGCCTGCCCGGTGTCTCGCGGCGCGACATGAAGACGCCATGATTCTTTGCCAACGAAGGTTCCACCCACATGCCGAAGCAAACAACATCGGCATCGGGTATCAACTGCACCCTGTCGGCACGAATCAGTACATCGCCACTAGCCACCAAGGTGTGAAGACGCTGGGGAGCGGCGTGCATAATGCGTTCGTAGAGCGGCAGTTGCAGTTGCAACAGGTTTTGTGAAATGCGCTGTCCACGCGCCCAACGAAAAATGGGGACAGGGGTGAGAATCTTACCACTGGGAGCATAACTTGGCAGGCGCCGACTCTGTCCGCCGGCATGCATGAGGATGCGCTTCTCGCGAGACAGCCACGAGGCAAAGTCAACATCCGGAGCCTCCTCCTGCCAGCACTGGCGCAGGAGCCAGTTGGTGCCACCGCCAGACCCCAACTTCCTGTCAACGGGGTCGTTGGTACAGAAATACTCGTCGTGCGAGACGCCTTCGATTTCGTGGAAGCACGAAACCAGATTGGGGGGCAATGACAGCAGTTTTTTCATTCAATCTTCACTATACGTCTTTATCTGTTGCTCGTTCTCCAGTTTGCAGATGAGCAGGACGCCGTCTTTTTCTGCCACGATGTAGCCATCGAGCCCCTGCACAACGACACGGCGTTCGTCGGTGGTATGGACGATGCAGTTGCGCGTATCGAACACGCGTATATCGTTGCCCATCAAGGCATTGCCATAGCGGTCGCGCTCCGAGTTCTCGAGCAGCGAGCCCCATGTGCCCAGGTCGCTCCAGCCGAAGGAGGCGGGGAAGCAGTAGATTTCCTCGGCACGCTCCATGATGGCATAGTCCACCGAAATGTTCTCGCACTCGGGAAAGCGTTCGTTCACCACGGCCTGTTCGCGCTCCGTGCCATAGACAGAGAGCATGCTCTCGAAGATGGCAGATATCTTGGGCGCGTATATGCGCAACGCGTTAACTATGGTATTGATGTTCCAAACAAAGATGCCGGCATTCCAGAAGAAGTTGTTCTGGGCGATGTATTCCTGGGCCTTCTCCTGGTTGGGTTTCTCCTTGAACTGGTCGACACGGAATATCTCACGGTTGCGGGCGCATGGGGTGCTCAGGTCGGCCTGTATGTAGCCGTACCCCGTCTCGGGGCGCGTGGGTTTCATGCCCAGTGTGACCATCGCATCGCTCTCGCCAACAAACGAAAGCGCCGATTTAACAACCCGGTGAAATTCATTCGTATCCAGCACGATATGGTCGCTCGGAGTCACCACCACATTAGCCCGTGGCGACTGTGCCTTTATGCGCCAACTGACGTAGGCCACGCAGGGGGCCGTGTTTCTGCGGCAGGGTTCCTTCAGGATGTTCGTGAGGGGCACCTCGGGCAACTGCTCGTGCACCACATCGGCATACGCTGCCGACGTCACCACCCATACATTTTCCGGTGGCACGATACCCTCGAAGCGGTCCATCGTCAACTGAATCAGCGTACGTCCACACCCCAATACATCCACAAACTGCTTCGGTCTCTCCACTGTACTCATCGGCCAGAATCGGCTACCAATACCGCCGGCCATAATCACCAAATGAACGTTGTTCTCTGCCATAATCGTCATATTTTTTGCAAAGGTACTAATAATTTTGAATTTTGAATGAATAATCTTGAATTATTTTTCGTACCTTTGTGCCGTATGAACAACTTAGTACGCATCGGAATCATCGGATTGGGCCAGCGAGGCATGGCCACGCTGCGTCGCTATGAGGTGATCGGCGAGGCACAGGTCGTGGCCCTTGCCGACCTCTCGGCCACACGGCTCGACGAGGCGCGTCGGACGCTGGAACAGCAAGGACGGCCTGCCGCAACGCTGTATGAGGGTGAAGGCAAATGGAAAGACCTGTGCCAGGACCGCAACGTCGACCTCGTCTGCGTGTGCACCGACTGGGCCAGCCACGCCCGCATCGGCATCTACGCCATGCAGCAGGGCAAGGACGTGGCCCTGGAAGTGCCGGCTGCCACCACCGTGTCGGAATGCCGGCAACTCGTGGATACAGCCAAGGCAACGGGCCGCTATTGCACGATGCTAGAGAACTGCTGCTACGACACGTTTCACCTGGGCCTGATGCAGATGGTGCAGCAGGGACTGTTCGGCGAAATCACGCACTGCGAAGGGGCCTACATCCACGACCTGCGTACCGACCTCGGCTGGGTGTCGTACACCGTATTCGAGCACATGGGGAACCCCTACCCGACCCACGGTCTGGGACCTGCCTGCCAACTGCTGGACATCAACCGGAGCGACCGCCTGGTAAGCCTGGTGAGCATGAGTGCACTGAACAAAATCAACAACACCCTGTTGCGCACCCGTCGCGGACGCACCATACTGTTGCAGTTCGACGAGCGCACACCGCGCCCCTACAGCCGCATCCAGACGCTTTGCGCCACACAGGGCTACGCCCAGAAGTACCCCCTGCCCACGCTGCAGTTGGACGGCCAACAGCCCTTGCAAGGGGAGGAAGCCCAGGCGGCCGTGGAGGCCTATCACGATGCCGAGACACGCCACCTCATCGCCGAAGGGCGGCGGCTGGGGGTAGGCAACCTGATGAACTACATCATGGACCGCCGCCTAGTGTCCCGCCTGACCAACGGACTGGCCCCCGACATATCGGTCTACGATGCAGCCGTCTGGTCGTGTGTGGCTGAACTTACGGCCCGTTCGGCCGAACGCGGCGGGGCATTGATGGAGATTCCCGACTTTACGTAACGGAGAATCTTGCATTTTACGACGTTTTACGCCAAAAGCATACGGAGGAAGCGATTACGCCGCCCCAAAATTTGGAAAATAGCCCGTTTTTTCGTACCTTTGTCGCCCGATATATAAATATATTAAGGTAACACTAAGGTAAAGAAAAGATGAAAGTATTTGTATTCCCTGGCCAAGGTGCCCAGTTCACGGGCATGGGCAAGGACCTGTACGACAACAACCAGCAGGCACACGACCTGCTGGAGAAAGCAAACGAGATTCTGGGTTTCCGCATTACGGATATTATGTTCGAGGGCACGGCTGACGAACTGAAGCAGACCCGCGTGACGCAGCCCGCCGTCTTCCTGCACAGCGTCATCAGCGCCATGTGCCTGGGCGACGACTTCCAACCCGATATGGTGGGTGGCCACTCGCTGGGCGAATTCAGTGCCCTGGTGGCTGCTGGTGCACTGGACTTCGAGGACGGTCTGCGTCTGGTCTATGCCCGTGCGCAAGCCATGCAGAAGGCTTGCGAGGCACGCCCCAGCACGATGGCCGCCATCATCGGCCTGGCCGACGACGTGGTGGAGAAGGTTTGCCGCGAGGTGGCCGAAGAGAAGGGTGCCGTGGTGGTTCCCGCCAACTACAATTGCCCCGGCCAACTGGTTATCAGCGGTGAGGTGGAAGCCATCAACGAGGCTTGCGCCCGACTGAAGGAGGCCGATGCCAAGCGTGCACTGCCCCTGCCCGTAGGCGGAGCGTTCCATTCGCCCCTGATGCAGCCCGCCAAGGACGAACTGCAGCAGGCCATCGAGGCGACAGAGTTCAAGGCTCCCCGCTGTCCCATCTATCAGAACGTGGACGGAAAGGCCCACACCGATGCACAGGAAATCAAGCAGAACCTGATTGCCCAACTGACGGCCAGTGTACGCTGGACGCAGGAGGTGGAGTCGATGCTCCAGGCCGGTGCAACGGAGTTCGTAGAGTGTGGCCCAGGCAAGGCTCTGCAGGGCATGATTGGTAAGATTGCCAAAGGGCGCGAAGACGTTGTCATCCGTGGCCTCTAAGCATTACATCTGGTTGGCTTTGGCATGGGGTCTGCTGGCTTCGTGCCAATGCCGCCAGCAAACAACTGACAGTACAATGGACGCATCTGAGAAAATCATTATATACCAGGTCCTGCCACGCCTGTTCGGCAACGAGAACCGCACCTGCGAGCCCGGCGGCTCGAAGCAGGTGAACGGTTGTGGCAAGATGGCCGACTTCAACCAGCGTGCCCTGGAGCAGATTCGCAGCCTCGGAGCCACGCACATCTGGTACACAGGCATCATCGAGCACGCCTCCAAGACCGACAACTCGCTCTACGGCATCCTTCCCGACAACCCCTCCGTGGTGAAAGGAGAGGCCGGTTCGCCATACGCCATCAAGGACTATTACGACGTAGACCCCGACATTGCCACCAGCATCCCGGCCCGCATACAGGAGTTCGAGAAACTGGTGAAGCGGACGCACAAGGCCGGCATGAAGGTCATCATCGACTTCGTGCCCAACCATGTGGCCCGCCAGTATCACAGCGACGCCAAGCCCGAGGGCGTGGACGACCTGGGTGAAGGCGACGACACGACACTGGCTTTCTCGCCGCAGAACAACTTCTACTACATGCCCGGACAGGAGTTCCGCGTCGAAGGTCTGGATATGAACGGCTACCACGAAATGCCTGCCAAGGCCACCGGCAACGACCAGTTTACGGCCCATCCGAATCAGGGCGACTGGTACGAAACGGTGAAACTGAACTACGGCGTCGACTACCTGGGCGGACGGCAGGGCCACTTCGACCCCGTGCCCCGCACCTGGAAGCAGATGTTGCACATCCTGCAATATTGGGCCGACAAGGAGGTCGATGGCTTCCGCTGCGATATGGCCGAGATGGTTCCCGTGGAGTTCTGGAAGTGGGCCATCACACAGGTGAAGGCATTGCATCCCGAGGTCATCTTCATTGCCGAGATCTACAACCCCGTCGAGTACAAGAACTACATCCAGCAGGGCCACTTCGACTACCTCTACGACAAGGTGGGCATGTACGACTGCCTGCGTGCCGTCACACAGGGGCAGATGCAGGCCAGCGACATCACGCGCCAGTGGCAGCAGACCGACAGCACACGCGAACACATGCTCTACTTCATGGAGAACCACGACGAGCAGCGCCTGGCCAGCGACTTCTTTGCTGGGGACGGCGAGCGCGGACGTGCTCCGATGATTGTGGCTGCCTGTCTGGGCACCAACCCCACGATGATCTACTTCGGTCAAGAACTGGGTGAACGCGGCATGGACGCCGAGGGCTTCAGCGGACGCGACGGTCGCACCACGATATTCGACTACTGGATGGTGGATGCCGTTCGCCGCTGGCGCAACAAGGGTCGCTTCGACAACCGCCAACTGACACCGCGCGAAGTGTCGTTGCAACAGTTCTACAGCCGCCTGCTGGGTCTTTGCAACAGCGAGGCTGCCATCCGAGAGGGCGAGATGTACGACCTGATGTATGCCAACCTGAAGAGCAACCGCTTCAACCCCGGCAAGCAGTTTGCCTTTGTGCGCCACCACGAGGGCGAGGTTATTCTGGCCGTTGTCAACTTCGACGACCAGGATGCCGAGGTGGAGATAAACATCCCGCAGCATCTGTTTGAGTACTTCGGCCTGCCCGAGGTTGACCAGGTGCATGCCGAAGGTCTGATTTCGGCTTGCCCCTACAACATCTCGTTCAGCAGCAAGCAGCCCACCCGCCTGCTCGTGCCGGCCAACAACGGACGCCTGCTGAAGTTCAAACTCGACAAGAAGTAAACCGTGCCCCCTGCCCAAGGAATAACGATGGAAACGAATATGGAGAAAAGGGAATTTGACGTCCGTCTGGCACGCGACCACTGCATGGAATACGGCATGGTGGTGGGCCTGCTGTGCAGCGCCAGTTTCCTGTGTTCCATGTATGGTGCCACCTCCCTGCTACTTGGTCAGTTGGGCAACATACTGGGCATCACAGCGTTCGTGACAGCCGGAGCCCTCATCCGCCACTATGGCCGAAAAGCCGAGCGGCTGACCTTCGGGCGCAGTTGCTACATGGCCCTGCTCACCTACGCCTTTGCCATCATGGTAGTGGCCGTGGTGCAATACATCTACTTCCGCTACCTGGATGCCGGCCGTCTGGCCAACCAGGTGGAACAGATTATCCAGATGCCCGAGTACCGCCAGTGGATGGAACAACTGACCGCCGGACAAGATCCGGACGAAGTGGTGGGCCAACTCCTGCAAATGACGCGCAACCCGGAACGCATGACCATGCAACTCATCTGGATGAACCTGATATTTGCGATGCTGCTGACCGTGCCGACGGCGCTCATGGGCAAAAGAAAATAAGAGAGAGGAAATGCAACAGAAAACAGAAAGCAAGATGGACATATCAGTTATTGTACCCCTCTACAACGAGGAGGAATCGATTGGCGAACTCTATGATTGGATACAGCGCGTCATGCGCGAGAACGCCTTCACCTACGAGGTCATCTTCGTGAACGATGGATCCACCGACCGTTCGTGGCAGGTGATAGAAGAGTTGCAGAAGGCGCACCCGGAGGTGCACGGCATCAAGTTCCGCCGCAACTACGGCAAGAGCCCCGCCCTGTTCTGCGGTTTCGAGATGGCACAGGGCGATGTGGTGATAACGATGGATGCCGACTTGCAGGACTCGCCCGACGAGATTCCCGAACTCCGTCGCATGATTGTGGAGGACGGCTATGACCTGGTAAGCGGATGGAAGATGAACCGCAGTCAGGGCGACCCCCTGTCGAAGACCATACCCACGAAACTGTTCAACGCCACGGCCCGAACGGTGAGCGGCATACACAACCTGCACGACTTCAACTGTGGGCTGAAGGCCTACCGGCGCGACGTGGTGAAGAACATCGAGGTCTATGGCGAGATGCACCGCTACATCCCCTATCTGGCCAAGAACGCCGGCTTCAGCCGCATCGGAGAGAAACGCGTCCACCATCAGGCACGCAAGCACGGCAAGTCGAAGTTCATGGGCTGGAACCGCTTCGTGAACGGCTATCTCGACCTCCTGAGCCTTTGGTTCCTCGACAGTTTCGGCCTGAAGCCCATGCACGTCTTTGGCTTCATCGGCACACTGATGTTCCTGCTTGGCTTCCTGGCCACAGTGGGTGTCGGAGCCATGAAGTTGTATTGTCTAGCCAAGGGCGTACCGGCCCGTCTGGTCACCGACTCGCCCTACTTCTACATTGCCCTCACCATGATGATTCTGGGTACCCAACTCTTCGTGGCCGGCTTCCTGGGCGAACTCATCAGCCGCAACTCGCCGGAACGCAACAAGTACCAGATAGAGAAGACGATTTGATGAAAATGAGAAAATGAGAAAATGAGAAAATGAGGACATTAAGGCATTATAGAGGATGGTTAGGAAAGCGGGCATCTTTGCTTGCTTGTCTACTCCTTTTCCCATTCTCCCAATTTCTCATTCTCTCCTGCGAGGGCATCGACTGCACGCTGGACAACGTGGTAACGCTGAACATCGGGTTCTACAGTTCGGAAAGCGGCACGAAGGTGTCGGTGACCGACACTCTCTACATCACTGCCGAGGGCACCGACTCCGTGCTGCTGAACCGTGGACGCAACCTCCAGACGGTGTCGCTGCCCATGAGTTATTGGCAAGAGGCCGATACGCTGCGCCTGACGTTCCGAGGTGGCGAGGAAGACGATGCCTACGCATACGACATCGTGCTGCGCATCGCGAAAGGCAACCAGACGCACTTCGAATCGCCCGACTGCCCGACCACCATGTTCCACGAAATCAGCAACCTCGACTACGACGACCCATACAGCCTGACCGACTCCATCATCGTGGAGAATACCACCGTCAACTATGCGCAACTGGAGAACATCAAGATATATTTCCGCGGTAGCGCTGATTAGCCTCTGCTGCCTGACCGTCAGCGCAAGCGAGAAGAAGGAACCTGTTCCCAAGGCTCCCCTGTTCTGCGGTGCGGCCGTCTTTGCCGACCTGTCGGGTCCCGTGATGAAGGCCGTCGGTGCACGCTTCGACCAACTCGAGGTCGGTGCCCGCCTGAACTTTCGCGACCACTACTTCCCCATTTGCGAACTGGGCATAGGCGAAAGCGACCGCGAGGGACGCGAGAACAATAATAAGTTCCACGCGCGCGCCCCGTATTATCGGGTGGGAATGGACTACAACCTCAACCGGAAGCACAACGGCAACCGCCTGATGGTGGGTCTCCGCTACGGCTTCAGCAGTTTCAAGTACGACTTTTCCGACCCCGACTTTTCCGACCCCGTATGGCAGGGGGCAGGCAGCCTGAACCTGAAAAATATGAAGGGCCAGACGGGTTGGCTGGAGGCCTGCATCGGATGCGAAACGAAACTCTGGTCGTTCATTCGCCTGGGATGGAACATCCGCTACAAAGTGCGACTGCACCAGAGCGCAAATCCCAGCGGCGAGCCCTACTACACACCCGGCTTCGGAAAGAACGGCTCGAACACCTTCGGCGGAACCCTCAACCTGATATTCGACGTTGGTAAAACCACAAAGAAGAAAACCGCTGTTGAACAAATAACTGAAACCATAAACAAATGATAAGCAATACATACAAGTGGCCCCTGAAAGTGCTGTTCCTGATACTGCTGACTGCCGGCACCGTATGGACCATCCGCAGGCACATGCCCCACGTGGCCCCCTATCAAAGGAGCGAAGGCACCATCTTCGGCACCGTATGGCACGCTACGTACCAAAGCGACTCGCTGCTCGATGCCGACATCACCGCCCGACTGCAGGCTGTGGATGCTTCGCTCTCGATGTTCAACCCGAAATCCACGCTGAGCCGCATCAACCGGAGCGAAAGCACAACCACCGACTCGCTCCTGCGCATCGTTCTGACTCAGGCCCGGCAAATCAGCCAGGCCACCGGCGGAGCCTTCGACGTCACCGTTGCACCGCTGGTCAATGCCTGGGGCTTCGGATTCAAGAACGGTGCCCTACCCGACTCCGCACAGGTCGACTCGTTGCTCCGCTTCGTCGGTTGGCAAGGCATAGAACTTCGTGGCGACAGTCTCGTGAAGGCCGACCCGCGCATGGTCATCGACCTCAGCGCCATTGCCAAAGGCTTCGGTGTGGACCAAGTGGCATCGCTGTTCCGCAGCAAGGGTATCAGCAACTACATGATTGAGATTGGCGGAGAGATTGTGGTGCACGGCGAGAACCCCAACCACAAGCCCTGGCACATTGGCGTGAACAAACCCGTCGAGGACAGTACCAGCACCAATCAGGAGATACAGCACGTGCTGGAACTTACCGACTGCGCTATGGCCACAAGCGGCAACTACCGCAACTTCTACATCGGTCCCAACGGGCGCAAACTGGCCCACACCATCGACCCGCACACGGGGTATCCCGTACAGCACAGCATCCTGTCGAGCACCGTCGTGGCCCCCACCTGCGCTATGGCCGATGCCTTTGCCACCTCGTTTATGGTGATGGGGCTGGACAAGGCCAAACAGGTCCTGGCCAAGCAGCCCCAACTGAAGGCCTACTTCATCTACAGCGACGAACACGGCGAACTCAGCACCTGGCAATCTGAAGGACTATGACCATCTAACCATTTACCATTTAGCCATTTACAATTGACCCGTTATATACATGGATAACCCCTTTCTGAATAAAACCTACGGCACGCCGTTCGACACCGTCCCCTTCGACCAGATTCGTTTCGAGCACTACGAAGAAGCCATGATGGAGGGCATGAAGCGCGACGTGGCCGACATCGAACGCATCACCAAGAACCCGGAGGCCCCCACCTTCGAGAACACCATCATACCCAAGGGCGACCGCACGCTGTCGAAGGTGACGACGACGTTCTTCAACCTCATCAGTGCCAACACCAACGACGAGATGGACGCACTGGCCCAGAAGATGACGCCCCTCCTGACCGAGCACAGCAACCGCATGATGCTCGACCCCGACCTCTGGCTCAGGGTCAAGGCCGTGCATGCCGAGCACCGTCCGCTCGACACGGAGGAGACCACCCTGCTCGACAACATGTACCAGTCGTTCGTCCGTCACGGAGCACTGCTCAGCGACGAGGACAAACAGCGCTTCACGCAATTGCAGATGGAACTGAGCCAGGTGACCCTGCAATACCAGCAGAACATGCTCCGCGACACCAACGCCTTCCAGTTGCACATCACCGACGAGGCACGCCTTTCGGGTCTGCCCGAGCGTCAGCGCGAAGCAGCAGCCGAGGCCGCCAAGGAGGCAGGCCGGGACGGATGGCTCTTCACCCTGCAAAGCTCCAGTTACGGCCCGTTCATGACCTACGCCGACGACCGCAAACTGCGCCGCCAGATGTACATGGCCCACATGACCCTCTGTACCCACGAGGGCGAGAACAACAACCTGCCCCTCATTCCGCGCATCGTCGACCTGCGCCGACAGTTGGCCAACATACTGGGCTACAAGACCTTTGCCGACTTCATCCTGGAACGCCGCATGGCGCAGGACACCGACCACGTCAATCGCCTCCTGCACGACCTGCTTCAGGCCTATCTGCCCACCGCACGGCGCGAACTGGAGGAGATAACGGCGATGGCCCGCGAGACCGAAGGCCCCGACTTCCAGTTGCAACCTTGGGACTTCGCCTACTACAGCCAGAAACTGAAGATGCAACGCTACAACATCGACAGCGAGATGCTGCGACCCTACTTCGAACTCTCACGGGTGAAGGAGGGCGTCTTCGGGCTGGCCACACGCCTCTACG
The DNA here is from genome assembly GCA_017444005.1 of Bacteroidaceae bacterium. Classification (GTDB taxonomy): domain Bacteria; phylum Bacteroidota; class Bacteroidia; order Bacteroidales; family Bacteroidaceae; genus Physcousia. Next base: position 12,426 of record JAFSXQ010000263.1, read on the forward strand.
GCATCACCTTCCACCTGCGTCCGGACATCGCCGTCTATCATCCCGATGTCGAGGCCTGGGAGGTACAGGACCAGGACGGCTCCACGTTGGGCATCCTGTACACCGACTTCCATCCGCGCACCTCGAAACAGAGCGGAGCCTGGATGACCACCTTCAAGGAACAATGGCTGGACGAGGACGATGGCAAGGACAGCCGTCCGCACGCCTCCATCACCATGAACCTGACCAAGCCCACGGCTTCGAAGCCGGCACTGCTCACGCTGGGCGAAGTGGAGACCTTCCTCCACGAGTTCGGCCATGCCTTGCACGCCCTGTTCTCGAAGGTCCGTTTCGAGAGCCTCTCGTGCACCAACGTCTACTGGGACTTTGTGGAACTGCCCAGCCAGTTCATGGAGAACTTTGCCGTCGAGCCCGACTTCCTCAACACCTTTGCCCGCCACTACGAGACCGGCGAGCCCATGCCCAAGGAACTCATCGA
>JAFSXQ010000264.1 GCA_017444005.1 Bacteroidaceae bacterium
CATCTCTATCTGGAAGGCATAGCCCTTGAAGCGAATCTTGTCCAGTTCCAGCGTCTCCAGCACCCGGCGACGATAGCAGACGAAGCCGGCGGTGGTGTCGTGGATGTCGAGGCCCGTCACCATGCGCACATACTTTGATGCAAAATACGACATCAGGACGCGTCCCATGGGCCAGTTCACCACGTTCACGCCCGTCACGTAGCGGCTGCCAACGGCCACGTCGTAGCCCTCGTCGCGACAGGCGGCCAGCAGGCGGGGCAGGTCGCTGGGGGCGTGGCTGAAGTCGGCATCCATCTCGAACACAAAGTCATACCCGTGCTCGATGGCCCAGCGGAAACCGCAGATGTAGGCCGTTCCCAGCCCCAGTTTGCCGCTGCGCTCGACGATGAAAAGGCAGTCCTGATACTCGCCGGCCATCATCCGCTTGACGATGTCGGCAGTGCCGTCGGGCGAACCGTCGTCGATGACCAGCACGTGGAAACCCTCTTCCAGCGCCGTCACGGCACGGATGATGTTTTCGATGTTCTCTTTCTCGTTGTACGTCGGAATGATGACGATGGAGCGTGTCTGCATAGGTCTATTTGTTGTTTTTCGGGGTCAAAGGTACAAATAAGCGCGCAAAAAGCCAAATGAATTTGCTGTTTTTCGAGGGTGGGTAATTTATTTTTCACATCCTTTTAACTTTTTTCGTTTTGCCGTTTCAAATATTATGAGTAATTTTGCACGAGAATATGCTTAAATAAAGAAGAATATGAAGAAAACATTTATCATTGCATCCTTGGCTCTTGCCACGTTGTGCGTGGGTGCCCAGGTGCATCAGGTCGGGATGGCCTCGACCGTGAGTGCCAAAGCAGACAAGCAGGCAGAAATCGCGTTTGATACGCTTCGTGTGAATCTGGGAACCTTCTCGGAGCAGGACGGCGAGCAGCGGTGTTCGTTCTCCTTCACCAACGTGGGCGATGCCCCGCTGAACATCGTCCAGGCCTTTGCCTCCTGTGGGTGCACGGTGCCCACCTACACCAAGGACCCCGTGAAGCCGGGCGAACGCGGACAAATCGACGTCACGTACAACGGTAAGGGCAAGTATCCCGGACACTTCTCCAAGACCATCACCGTACGCTCGAACGCAAAGACCGAAATCGTGCGCCTGACCATCGAAGGGAACATGACGAAGTAGATTGAAGATTGAAAATTGAAGATTGAAATAACCATGAAAAAGACATTACTGCTTCTGGCACTCGTCTGTGTGCCCGTCTTCGGCTTTGGCAAGGCGAAGAAACAAGTTGTAGAGAAGGACCCGCTGGGCACCGGCGTTGAAGACCGTGCCTACTGGGCCAAGTTGGCCTATAAGATGGCTGCTCCCGTACTCGAGAACATGGCCAACGGCACGCTGCAGAAAAACATGCAGTTGGAACTGTCGCCCACGTGGGACAACCGCGACAAGAAGGTGGCCTACATGGAGTGCTTCGGTCGACTGATGGCCGGCATCGCCCCCTGGCTCACGCTGCCCGACGACGATACCGAGGAGGGACAGATGCGCAAGCAACTGCGCGAGTGGGCCGTTCAGGCTTACAAGAACGCCGTCGACCCCGAGAGCCCCGACTACCTCGGCTGGAAGAGCGGCGGACAGACGCTGGTGGATGCCGCCTACGTCGTGGAAAGCCTCTTCCGTGGCTACAAGGCCCTGTGGGAACCGCTCGACGACGTGACGAAGCAGCGCTACATCAAGGAACTGCAAGGCCTGCGCCGCTACGACCCGCCCTACACCAACTGGCTCCTGTTCGTGGGCATGGAAGAAGCGTTCCTCATGTACGTCAATGGCGGACACGATGCCTTCCGCATCAAGATGGCACTCTCCAAGGCCGAGGAATGGTACATCGGCGATGGGCTCTACAGCGATGGTCCCTCGTTTGCCTTCGACTACTACAATGCCTACGTCATCCAGCCCATGTACACAGAGTGCCTGCAAATGGTGTCGGCACGGCAAGGCAACAACACCTATCTCGTACGTTCTAAGGGTGATAACCGCAACGGGGCCACCAATCGCCTCAAAGAAGTGGTGAAGCGCATGCAGAAGTATAGCGTTATCCTCGAGCGTTTCATCTCGCCAGAGGGCACTTTCCCCGTCGTGGGACGCTCCATACCCTACCGCTTGGCCGTGCTGCAGCCTTTGGCACAACTGGCATGGATGAAGCAACTTCCCCAGGAACTGCACAACGGACAAGTGCGTGCCGGCATCACTGCCGTCATGAAGCGCATGTTTGAGGGCAAGGGTAAGTCGAACTTCACCCCCGAGGGCTACCTCACCATAGGATTTGTGGG
>JAFSXQ010000265.1 GCA_017444005.1 Bacteroidaceae bacterium
AACAGGATGGCCAGCACGGCGGAGATGAGGATGCGCAGTCGGTTGCGGTCGCCCTTCTCCAGGCCCAGACCGTTGTTCTGCGGGGCGAACATCATCTCGCGCAATGGCGTGAGGGAGAACTTATACTCGTCGTTGAACATGCCCCAGATGGGGTAGTTGTCCTTCAAGTGTTTCTCTATGAGTTCCCGTTTGTCGTCGAGCGATGCCCCGGGGCGCAGCATCACGAAGGCCTTGCACGTGCCCGTAGAGCCGTAGGCCGCCACGCCGTTCGTCAGTTCGTAGCCCATCACCTGCGGGTAGCGCTTCATGCTGGCGATGACCTGCGTCTCGCCGGGCAGCACCGTACGGTCAAGGTCTTCGATGACCGCCGCCACGGTATAGACCAGTGTGCTATCGTAGGGATTTTGATTGCCGATAATCACACTGCGGTTGCCCACCAGTTGCAGTTCCTCGCCGATAGGGTTGCGGTCGGCAAACATCCGCCGCGCCAGGCTCTCGGTGATGACGCAGCGGTCGGGAGCCTCCAGCGCCCGGCGGGCATCGCCCCGGGTCGCCCTGAAACTGAAGAAGTCGAAGAACGTGGGGTCGGCCAGCATGATGATGCCGTGCCCGTCGTCGCGCACCTCCTGTTCGCCGTGCTTTATCTTGCCGCACTGGCTGAAGACGCAGCACGTCTGCTCCACCTCGGGGCACATCTCGCGAATCTCCTCTGCCGCCTGTGGCCACATGAAGAAGTCCTCCTGCGTGCCCAGCACACTGATGCGGTCGGCATCGGGGTGGCGCGAGTCGATGCTCATCTGTCGCCAGGCGTAGTCGCCGAGCAAGATGACGAACATCAGCGAGACGGCCAGCCCCAGCACACAGATGAACGTGTACAACTTGTTCCGGGACAGAAACCGGATATAACTCTGCATATTTTCAATTTTCAATTTTCAACTCTCAATTTTCAACTTTCAACTCTCACACCATTTTGCCGTCCAGCATCTCGACGATGCGGCTGGCGAACTGCGCGTCGCGCTGCGAGTGGGTGACCATGACGATGGTGGTGCCTTCCTGATTCAGTTGGGTCAGCAGTTGCATCACCTCCAGGCCGTTCTTGGAGTCGAGGTTACCCGTGGGCTCGTCGGCCAGGATAAGTTTCGGGTTGCTGACCACGGCGCGGGCGATGGCCACGCGCTGCTGCTGACCGCCGGAGAGTTGGTTGGGAAAGTGCTTGGCGCGGTGGCTGATGGCCATGCGTTGCAGGATTTCGGTCACACGCTGCTTGCGTTCGCGGGCAGGCACACCGAGGTAGCGCAGGGGCAACTCCACGTTCTGCTCCACGTTCAGTTCCTCGATGAGGTTGAACGACTGGAACACGAAGCCAATCTTGCCCTTGCGGACGCGGGTGCGCTGGCGCTCCTTCAGGGTGCCCACCTCCTCGCCGTCGAGCACATAGCGCCCACTGGTGGGGTTATCGAGCAGGCCCAGGACGTTGAGCAACGTCGATTTGCCACAGCCCGAGGGGCCCATGACAGCCACGAACTCGCCGGGCTTTACGGTTAACGACACGCCGCCCAGGGCGACAGTTTCAATCTCTTCGGTGCGGAACACCTTGGTAATGTCGGTTAATTGTAACATAATACTTAATTTATTAGGTTTATAGATGTTGTTACAGGGAGTTATAAGGGGGAATTATGGAGAGGAGTTATAAGAGGCCGATACATTTGGCCCATCTTAACTTCCCATCATAACTTCCTATCATAACTTCCTATCATAACTTCCTATCATAACTTCCTATCATAACTTCCTTTATCTTCACTCATTCTTAATGCTATTTATCGGATTCTCATTTGCCGCGCGGAGGCTCTGTAGGGCGACGGTGCCGAGGGTGACGAGACTGACGGCAGCGAGGGCCAAGGGGAAGAGCCACCAGTGGATGGACGTGCGCTCGGCAAACGACAGGAGCCACTGCTGTCCGATGTAGTAGGCTATTGGAGCAGCGATGACGAAACTGACGACAAGCAGCAGGGCATAGTGGCGACAGAACATCAGGAGGATTTCCCATGTGGAGGAGCCCATCACCTTGCGGATGCCTATCTCCTTGCGGCGATACTCCGTCTCGAACATCATCAGGCAGAACACGCCGATGAGGGTGATAACCAGGCAGATGACGGCAAATAAGAGTACCTGACGGATGAAGCGGAACTCCTCCTGATAGAGGTTCTCCAATATCTGGTCGAGGAAGCGCACGGTGACCTCGCTGCCGTCGCCCATCGCGGTCAGTTTCTTCTCTATCTGGCGGCGCAACTGCACCTTGTCCGTCCCTGCGGCAAGGCGGGCGTTGAGTATACCCAGGCGGTCGCCCCAACTCGCATACCTCTCCCCGAGGATGACGAAGGCCACGGGTTCGGCCGTGCGGTCCTGGTGGACGCTGGCATAGCGGATGTTCTCGCAGACGCCGACGACGGGCAGGTCGTCGTCCGTCAGGGGTTTGTCCATCTCCACCCAGTTCCAGCGTCGGCGGCCCGTCTCGTTGATGATGTAGCAGTCGCCGTCGTGCTCCGTGAAGTCGCGGCCCTCGACGACCTTGATGCCCATTGTGCGCAGGTAGCGCCAATCCACGGGCAAACAGGTGAAACTGACGGTCTTGTCGCCGCTGCCACGTCCCCAGCCCATGTAGCCCGGCTGCGAGCCGAGCACGGATTGGGAGTAACTGACCTCCTGCACACCGCCGAGGGCCAATACTTCGGCACGGATGGCGTCCTTCTTCTTCATCAGTTCGGGAGTCAGTTGGGCATAGACGATTTGGTCCTTGTCGTAGCCGTAGTCGGAATGGTAGATGAAGTGGCTCTGCAGGTAGAGGATGCCGATGTAGGTAACGAGCACGAGGCTGACCAGCACCTGTAGGCAGACGAGCAGGGTGCGCAGACGGCGGCCACGGGGCGTAAGGCCAAACGACCCTTTCAGCGCCAGTGCGGGTTGGAACGAGGTGACGAACCAGGCGGGGTACATGCCCGCCACTATGCCTACGCCAACTGCCAGCAGTCCCGTCCAGGCGATGAGCGACAGGTGCTGCCCGAGGTTCAAGGAGCCCTGGGCAATGGCGGTGATGGCCGGCCATTGCGACAGCAGGTAGCAGACGCCCATGCCGAAGGTAAAGGCCAGCAGGGCCGTCACTACCGTTTCGCCAATGAGACCGAGGCGCAGGCTCCACAGCGTGCTGCCCAGCACGCGCCGCGTGTTCACCCCTCGCACCCGCATCGGAGCCTCGGCCAGCGTGAAGTTAAGGAAGTTGATGGCCGCAACGATGATGAGGATGACACACGCCCACAGCAGGATAAGGTGTACGGTGCGGTTGCCGCGGTCGATGGGGGACACGCCGGAGAAGTAGGTCTCGGTGAGTGGCGCGACGCGGAGGTCGAACCGCCCGAAATAGTCATCAAACTGCTTGTCCCATTCGGCGCGCTCCTCCTCATTGAGGTGCTCATATTCATCTGCTTTATCGGCCATCACCACCTTGCGGAAACCGTCCTTGACCCGCTCCTTGAACCCGGCACTGAAAGCCTCGGCATCCACGGCCTCGTAGAGGCGTAGGTAGCCTATGTAACTCCACTCGCTGTATTCGTTCAGGCACTCGTCGCCCAGGGGCGCGACGATGCAGTCATTCTTATACAAACTGAGGAAACAGTTGGCAGGCAGGTTGCGGTAGACGCCCTGGATGGGGATGCTGTCCTTACCGTTCCAGAGGAAGCGCCCTGCCGCCTGCTCTGTGCCGAGGAAGCGGCGGGCCATCGAGGCGGGAATGAGGATGCCCTGCTCGCCTTTGTCCCAGTGCAACTTGCCGTCGACGCACTCCACGCCGAAGGTCTCCAGTGCCTTCGCGTTGCTCATCTTGAAGCCGTCGTAGTCGACAGGTGTCTCGCCTTGGTAGAACTGCCCGTTCATATCCCACATCGCGATGACGGTGCCCGATTCCACTTCGGGCAACTCCGCCATCTTTTCGAGGAGCGGACGGTTGCAGTTGATGCCCCAAGGCGCTTCCATGTTCATCTTCGCCTCCACACGCATAATGCGCTCAGCATTAGGAAAGCAGCGGTTGTAGCCTGCGTTGTACGTCACCTGCGTCATGAACAGGTAGAAGGCCACCAGCGCCACCGTGAGCCCCACGGCGTTCAGCA
>JAFSXQ010000266.1 GCA_017444005.1 Bacteroidaceae bacterium
CAACTTTCCACTTTCAACTTTCAACTTTCAACTTTACAAGCCCAGAACCTCATTAGTCTGGCAGGCGACTGGCAATTCCAGACCGACCGCGACGACGTGGGGCTGAACCAGCAATGGCAGAACCGCGACCTTCTGGACCACATACTGTTGCCCGGCTCCATGCCCGAGAACGACAAGGGCGACAACCCGACGGTACGCACCCCCTGGGTGAGTTCGCTCTACGATTCCAGTTTCTACTTCAACCCCTACATGGAACGCTACCGCCGCGAGGGGCAGCCGGTGAAGTTCCCCTTCTTCCTCACTCCGCGAAAGCACTACGTAGGCCCGGCCTGGTACAGACGGAAAATCTACATTCCACAGTCGTGGCTGGGCCGGCGCGTGCTGCTCTACCTGGAACGGCCACACATCGAGACCACCGTCTTCGTCAACGGACGGGAAGTCGGCAAGCGCAACAGCCTGTCCGTCCCCCACGAGTTTGACATCACCAGGTACGTCGCCCCTGGCCAGAGCAACACCATCGCCATCCGTGTGGACAATCGCATCGAGGGCGTAGGCGTAGGGCAGGACTCGCACTCGGTGACCGACCAGACGCAGGGCGACTGGAACGGCATCGTGGGCCGCATGGAACTGCAGACAACCCCGCAAAGGGTGTGGATTAAGAACGTGCGCGTCTTCCCCAATGTGGCAGAGCGCAAGGTCCTGGTCGAGACCAATTTCAGTAACCGGCTGGGCGAATACGACGAACCGCCCTACATACACCTGACCATAAAAGACTCCAAGGGAAAGACAGTAGCAGACCACGTAGACACGTACGAGGACAACAACATGGTTTTCGTCGTTCCCGTGGGGCAGGACATGCAACTGTGGGACGAGTTTCACCCCAATCTCTATCACCTGACACTCAGCATCGACGAAGACACCTACGAGACGGATTTCGGCATGAGGAACATCAGCGTGAAGGGACGGCAAATGTACCTCAACGGATGGCCCATCTGGCTGCGCGGCACAGTGGAGAACTGCACCTTCCCACAAACGGGCTATCCACCCATGGAGGAGGACGAATGGGAGCGCATCTTCCAAAAGTGCAAGGAATACGGCCTCAACCATATCCGCTTCCACTCCTACTGTCCGCCCGAGGCCGCCTTTGCCGTAGCCGACCGCCTGGGCCTGTACCTGCAACCCGAGGGACCCACGTGGCCCAACCACGGCGTGAAACTGAACGCAGGCATGACCATCGACCAGTATCTGATGGACGAGACACAACGCATCCTCGACACCTACGGCAACCACCCCTCCTTTACCATGATGGCCTCCGGCAACGAACCGGCCGGCAACTGGGTGCCCTACACCAACAAATGGGTCACGCACTGGCAACAGAAAGACCCGCGCCGCCTGTACTGCGGCGCCTCGGTGGGCGGCGGCTGGGCCTGGGACACGGAGAGCCAGTACCACGTGAAAGGCGGCGGCCGCGGACTGGACTGGGGCCGGCATGCCCCGTCGAGCGACGACAATTACCTGCAGGACATCCTGCGTCCCCGCAACTACAAGGGTGAGACGGACAACAACTCGCCCATCGTGGCCCACGAGCAGGGACAGTGGTGCGCCTTCCCCGACCTGAAGGAACGCCGCCTCTACACAGGCGTGAACAAGGCATACAATTTCGACATCTTTGCCGACCTGCTGCGCGACAACGGCATGGCCGGGCAGGCCGAGAACTTCCTCATGGCCAGCGGCAAACTGCAGACGCTGTGCTACAAATACGAAATCGAGCGCAACCTGCGCACGCCCGACTACACGGGTTTCCAACTGCTGGGACTGAACGACTACAGCGGACAGGGCACCGCATTGGAGGGTGTGCTGAACGTCTTCTGGAAAGAGAAGGGCTACTGTACGGCCAAGGAATGGCGACAGTTCTGCGCCCCCGTCGTGCCGCTGGCGCGTTTCCCGAAGTTTGTATACAGTTCGGCCGACACCCTGCGTGTGCCCGTGGAACTATACAATGCCTACTACGGTCGCCTCATGGACTTCGAACCGGCCTTCTTCATCTCCGACGAGAAAGGAACCGTCATACACCAGGGCGTGCTGAACAAGCAAGACGTGCCACTGGGAAAGAACATCGAACTAGGCACCGTCACCATGACTCTGGAACGTTTCCAGCAACCCACCAAACTGCTGCTGACCGTGGCTGCTGCACAAGGGGCGGTGCGCAACTCGTGGGAGTTCTGGGTCTACCCACAAGAGTTGACAAAAGTTGACACGAAGGGTATCTACATCACTCAAACTCTCGATGAAACCGCGAAAAAAGAACTTGCACGCGGTGGCAAGGTCCTGCTCACGGCTGCAGGTAAGGTGACTATGGGCAACGACATACGGCAGACCTATCTGCCCGTATTCTGGAACACCAGTTGGTTCAAGATGCGCCCGCCGCACACCACCGGCGCCTACATCAACACCGGCCATCCGCTGTTCAAGCACTTCCTTTCGGACGACTGGGGCAACCTGAACTGGTGGGAACTGCTGAACCGGGCGCAGGTCATCAACATCACCGGCCTGCCCAAGGACTACCAGTCGCCCGTGCAGCCCATCGACACGTGGCACCTCTCGCGCAAACTGGGCATGATCGTGGAGGCCCAGGTGGGCAAGGGCCGCCTGTTCATGACCACGATGGACATTGATAGCAACCTGGAGAAGCGCCTCGTGGCCCGTCAGATGCGCCACGCCATCCTCACCTACATGCAGGGTCCCGACTTCAAGCCCACGCTGAAACTGAGCGCCGAGGAAATCAACGATTTCTTCACCCGCGAGGCCCCGAAGGTGGACATGCACACCAACGACAGCCCCGACGAACTGAAGCCGAAACTGAACTGAAAATCCCTTACATCTCCCCGGCGATAAAAAGGTTTTTCCGCCTGCAATGCGCCCATTCCATTGCAGGAGATAATATATAATTCATTCTCAGCGCCTTACGCAAATCCGGGAATTATATACTTATCTTGCGGCAATAAGATTAGTAATCTTACAGGCATAAGATTAGTAATCTTTCGGTCGTAAGATTAGTAATCTTCCGGCGACAAGATTAGTATGGCATCAAAAAAAACTCCCGAACCTTTGTCCGGGAGTTTTCTTTTTTCTTTACACAATCAGGCCGTAAGCCTGCGTTCACTTTACATCTGACAGCGCGCAACCAACTATGCCAGTCGCTGACGCATGCCCATGCGTGCCTCTACGACGTTCACCACGTAGTCGCCGAGTTTCTCGCACTCGTTGATGAGGTCCATGTAGATGGTGCCCGTGGCGTAGGTGTACTCGTGGTTGTTGATGTCGCTGATGTTCTGCGCCTTCAACTGGTTGCGATAGTTGTTGATTTCGTTCTCCAGGTTGCGGGTGCGGTTCACGTCGAAGGCCTCCTTGCGGCCTCGCATCAGTTGGTTCATCTGTGTCAGGGACTGGTCGGTCAGTTCCATCATCTGGTGGATGTGGGCATACTGTTCCTCGACGAAGTGGTCCTCCTTGGCCTGATACTTGCGGTTGATGGTACGTGCCATGTTGTAGCAGGCATCGCCGATGGACTCCAGTTCGCTGATTTCACGCAACATGGCGCGAATCTTGGCCTTCGTCTCGTCCGAGAGGTGGGCGTCGCTGACCTGGTCCAGGTAGTTGGCAATCTCCAGTTCCATGTTGTCGGAGATGCTTTCGTACTTCTCGATGCGCGTGAACAGTTTGTTGAACTCGCCCTCCTGGCGGTTCTTTTGGTTCGACGTGGCGGAGAGGTCCAGCAGTTCGCGCACCATGCCGAACATGCGCTGCATGCGGTCCGAGAAGGATTCTATCTCCTTGTGAGCCTCCAGGACGCTGAGTTCGGGGGTCTTCATGATGCCGGAAGTGATGAAGTGCAGGCGGAAGTCCTCCTCCTCGTCCACCTTCTTGGGCTTGATGACCCAGCATACGAACTTCTCAATCTGCGGGATGAACCAGATGAGCAGCAGGGTGTTCGATACGTTGAAAGCCGAGTGGAACGTAGCCAGTGCCACGCTGGCCTTGATGGCAAAGTTCGGAGCATCGGACGTCATCTCGGGGTCGAAGCCCGAAATGTGGCAAACCATAGCGAAGAACGGCTTCAGCAGGATGAGCACCCAGCACACACCTATCACGTTGGTGGTCATGTGTGCGAAGGCGGCACGCCGCGCCTGTGTGTTGGCGCTCAGGGCCACGATGTTCGAGGTGATGGTCGTTCCGATGTTCTCGCCCAGGACGAGCATGATGCCCTGGTCGATGTGCAGGACGCCCGTGGAGCAGAGCATCATGGTGATGGCCATGATGGCTGCCGACGACTGCACGCACAGCGTCAGCACGGTACCCATGAACAGGAACAACAGGGAGTTCAGGAACGTTGCCTCGTTGAAGTTGGAGAAGAAGGCGCTGATGGCTGCGTTGGCGTCGGGGTTCTCCACCAGCGAGAAGCCCGTGTCCTTCAGCGTACTGAGTCCAAGGAACAGGAAGGCCACGCCGAAGAGGAAGTCGCCCACGATGCGGCGCTTCTTCATGTAAATCAGGATGATGCCGATGAAGAAGGCCGGATAGACGAAGTCGGCGATGTTGAAGCCCATACCGAGCGACATGATCCAGGCCGTCACCGTGGTACCGATGTGGGCACCCATGATGACCGAGATGGCTTGCACCAGGGTGAGCAGACCGGCATTGACGAACGACACGGTCATCAGCGTGGTGGCCGTCGAAGACTGTACGGCTGCGGTTACGAACATACCCGTAAGGGCACCGGTAAAGCGGTTGGTGGTCATTGCACCCAGGACGTGTCGCAACTGCGGACCCGCCATCTTCTGCAGCGCCTCGCTCATCGACTTCATACCGAACATCAGCAGAGCCAGCGAACCCAGAAGTTTGAAAAGTACTAGATAAGACATAAAAAATGTTAATATTTGTATTTATTCGGGGCAAAGATAATGAAAAGAGAGGGGAAACACAAACAAAATAGACGAAAATTCGCTACCTTTGTGCGACAAAACATAAAAGTAAGTATAAACAGATTATGGACAAGACGAAACGTATGGTCATCTTCGTGTCGGGCGGAGGCACGAACTGCGAGAACCTGATCCGCCACTTCCAGGGGCGAACGGACGTGGAGATTCCACTGGTCGTGAGCAACCGCGCCGATGCCTTCGCCCTGGTGCGTGCCGAGCGGCTGGGCATACCCACTACGGTGATTAACAAGGCCCAACTGGGCGACCCCGAGGTGATGCTGCCCCTGCTGCGCAGCGTCGAGGCCGACTGGCTGGTGCTGGCTGGTTTCCTGCCCCTCATCCCCACGTATCTCATCGAGGCCTACCCCCAGCACATCGTCAACCTCCACCCTGCCCTCTTGCCCAAGTTCGGAGGCAAAGGCATGTGGGGCCACCACGTACACGAAGCCGTAAAGGCAGCCGGTGAGACGGAGACGGGCATGACGGTGCACTACGTCAGCCCCGTGTGCGACGGCGGGCAGATTATCGCCCAGTTCTCCGTAGCCCTCTCCCCTACCGACTCCGTCGACGACATTGCCGAAAAGGAGCACCAACTGGAAATGGCGCACTTCCCGCAGGTCATTGATGAATTGATGAGAGAATGAGAAAATGAGAGAATGAGAAATTGAGAGAATGAGAGAATGAGAAAATGAGAGAATGAGAAATTGAGAAAATGAGAAAGGCAATATGGATGATTGTGGTCCTGCTGGACATGGCCACGACCGCATGGAGCGAGGATTTCGACGCCGACTTCGACGGGCGCACCCTGCGACTCGACTACATCATGGCAGGCGACCATGAGCATCAGGACATCTATCTGGAACAGACGTACGTAACGCCCCAATGGGCCGGGCGGCGCACCCGCCTCGGCGAAGTGCTGCTGCGCGGCAACGGACAGATTACCCTGCGCCGCCACGGCACGGACGAGGTGCTCTACGTCCACACCTTTTCCACCCTTTTCCAGGAATGGCTGGCCACCGAGGAAGCCACGCAGGTGCGCCGCGCCTTTCAGGCCAGTTACAACGTGCCGATGCCCCGGCAGAAGGTGGACGTGACCGTCACACTCACCGACTTCCACAACCACGTGACTGCAACGCTGACACACACCGTCGACCCTCACGACATACTCATCCGGGCCCTTGCCGACAACGGCATCCCGCACCACTACGTCTGGAAAGGCCAGACCCTGGACAAGCCCGCGAAGGCCACAGACCAACAGGGGCGGCGCAACTTCCTGCCCACCGAAGGGGCACTGGACGGCGAACCCGACATCCAGCACTGCATCGACCTGGCCATCCTGGCCGAGGGCTACACCGAGGGGCAGATGGGTAAGTTCTACGCCGACTGCCAGCGCGTGGTCGACGCCCTGTTTGCCCACGAGCCCTTCACGTCGCTGAAGTCGCGCTTCAACGTTGTGGCCGTGGCCGCTCCCTCCCAGGGCTCCGGCCCCAGTGTCCCCCACCTGGGCCGATGGAACCAGACCCCGGCCCGAACCCACTACGACACCTTCTACAGCGACCGCTACCTGATGTCGCAGGACATGCACCGCATCTACGATCTGCTCTCGGGCGTCCCCTTCGAACACATCATCGTCCTTGTCAACAGCGACACCTACGGCGGCGGGGGCATCTACAACCAGTTGAACGTCACCACCTCTGACCATCCCACCTTCCGCCAGGTGCTCGTCCACGAGTTCGGGCACGGCTATGCGGGACTGGGCGACGAATACTTCTACGACGACAGTTACGAGACCATGTATCCCGCCGACACCGAACCCTGGGAACCCAACCTCACCACGCTGGTCGACTTCCCAAGCAAGTGGGCCGACCTCGTGCCGAAGGGCACCCCAGTGCCCACCCCGCCGGCCAAGATTACCAACTACCGCACAGCCCGCACCGAGAAGGAAATCCGTCTGCTGAACGAGGCCACTCAGCGCGTGGGCGTCTTCGAGGGCGGAGGCTATCAATCGAAGGGGGTATACCGTCCGGCCCAGGAGTGCCGCATGAAGGTGAACGAGGTGGAGGACTTCTGTCCCGTCTGTTCGCGGGCCATCCGCCGCATCACCGACTTTTACACGAATCAATAAAGATTCCGTGGCATGCCCCGCCCCTGCCTGTTGTTAATGGCCCTGTTGCCGATGCTAACCATCGCCCAGACGGACACCACCGCTGTCAAGGAGCGGCAGTTGGAGGAAGTAGTCGTCCGGGCGGGCAATGCACAGCGCCGCGTATGGGGCACACAGATAGGGGCCGAACAGATTCAGGTGAAGGAACTTGCAGCCGCACCCGCCCTGTTCGGCGAGGTCGACATCATGCGCTCGCTGCAGTTGCTGCCCGGCGTGAAGGCGGAGAGCGACGCCTCCAACAGTTTCCAGGTGCGGGGCGGCACGGCGGCGCAGAACACCATCCTCTACGACCGGGCGCCCGTCTATAACGTAGGTCATCTGGCAGGCCTTTTCTCCGCCTTCAACGACAATGCGCTGGCCACCGCCACGCTCTACAAGGGGCTGGTGCCTGCCCAGTACGGCGGTGCCTCGTCGGCCGTGCTCGACATCACCGGCCGCACCGGCCGCAGCGACCGCTGGGGCGGCAATGCCAGCATCGGACTGCTCTCGGCCAAGGCGTCGGTCGAGGGGCCCATCGTGAAGGATAAGTTGGGCCTGCTGTTCAACGTCCGGCGCTCGTATGCCGACATGTTCCTGAAGATGAGCAACAAGTATCGCGACAACTCCCTCTACTTCTTCGACACCAACCTAAAACTCGACTGGCGCATGGCGGAGCGCGACAGGCTCTGCCTCTCGTTCTTTGGCAGTCACGACAAGACCGCGCTGGCCGACACCGACATCCGATGGAGCAACATGGCCGGCAGCCTGTCGTGGACCCACAACTTCCGCGGTCAGTCGTCGTCCGAAACCACGCTCCTGGCCTCCAGTTACCAGACGGACAACGACATCCGTCTGTTGGGCATCAGCGTTTCGTACCTGGGACACATCCGCCACGCCGGTTTGCGCCAGAACTTCCGCCTGCTGCGCGGACGCCATGAGTTGAATGCGGGCGGACAGACGATGATTACGGACGTGAAGTCGGCCGAATGGACAATCATATCGAACCACGAGAAGGAGCAGCGCCGGGGCTGGGACAATGCGCTCTGGGCCAACTGGCAATACCGTCCCGTGCAGCAACTGACCCTTTCGGCTGGCCTGCGCCTGACGTCCTTCACGGCACTGGGCGGCCCGTACTACTACGACATCGACGCCGAGGGCAACATCACCTGGATTCACAAACGGCACAAGAACCGTGCGGTCTGGACCCACTACACATGGGAGCCGCGCCTGAGCCTGTCGTGGCATCCGCTGGAGTGGATGAGCGTGAAGGCCGGATACAGCCGCACGAGCCAGAACATCCACGCCCTGACCAACCAGAACAGCACGACGCCCTTCAACCGATACACCATCAGCACGAACCTGGTGAAGCCCGAACTGGCCGACCAGACGAGCCTGGGCTTCTTCTTTATGACCACCTCACAGGCCTACGACTTCTCGCTGGAGGGCTACTACCGCCACGTCGACAACGTGCTCGACTACCGCGACGGCATCAGTTTCTCATCGGCCATCGAGATAGAGCGCCTCGTGCTCTCCGGCGAAGGCCGCGGCTACGGCGTGGAACTGTGTGCCCGCAAGAACACGGGGGCGCTGACGGGATGGGTCAGTTACACGCTGTCGTGGTCGGAGACGCGCATCCCCGGCATCAACCAGGGCCGGTGGTACGACGCGAACAACGACCGCCGGCACGACATCAACATCGTGGCCAGTTACAAGGTGACCCCCACCTGGACGCTCAATGCCACGTGGGTCTTCAACTCGGGACAGGCCTTCACCGCCCCCAGTGCCAAGTACCAGATTATCGACAACTACATCTACTACTACGCCGAGCGCAACGGCTATCGCGCCCCCGACTACCACCGGCTGGACATCGGAGCCACGTGGACAAAGCCGATTCGCCGGGGGCGACTGACCCGCGAATGGACCTTCGGCATCTACAACCTCTACAACCGCTACAATCCGTACATCATCCGCTTCGAGGACAGCCAGGGCACGCAGGCCAAGCAGTACAGTCTGTTCGGCATCGTGCCGTCGGTGGCCTTCAACCTCAAATTCTGAACCTACGAGTACAACGATGAAAAAGCATATTCTGTTCCTACTGTTGCCCCTCGCGCTGTCCTGCGAGAAGGAGATTGACATCGACTATCGCGAGACGGGCCGCCTGTACGTGGCCGAGGCCACCATGACGCAGACGGCAACCAACGTCCGCCTGACCACCACGCAGAGTGTGAACGACGACGACAACCGCAGTCACGCGGTGGACAACGCCACCATCGTGCTCACCTGCAAGTACTATGACTGGAGCGACACCCTGCGCTACACCCGCAACGGTAACTACATGTCGATAGCCAACGGCGAACCCGGCATCACCTACGACTTGGACATCTACGTCGACGGCCACCACTTCGCCTCTTCGTCCACCATGCAAGAGGCCCCCGACGTCCGTTCCTTCCGCTTCGTCTGGATGGAGATGATGGGGGAACGCCTCCTCTACGGCGACCTGCGCATACAGGACGACCCCGACCGCAGCAACTACTACTTCATGCACATCTACCGCAACAACGTGGGCTACCGGTGGGCCGTCATGAAGGATGAAAAGGACAAGGGGGGCGAACTGCAACAACTGTTCCAGTGCGGCAGCGCGCGCGACATGGAGAAGGGCGACAGCGATGCCTTGAAGGAGGGCGATGCCATCCGCATCGAGGTGCGAGCCATCGACCGTGCCTCCTACGACTACCTCTACTCCATGCAGGTCATGGACAACTCGGGCAGCAATCCCATAGCGAACTTCACGGGGGGATGCCTGGGCTACTTCTCAGCATACAACTACGTCAACCTGCACCACACGTTCCACCGCAGCGAAGTGGAAGACGAGTAACTACGCGCAAGGACTACTGCTTTTCCAACGTCACCACGGCGGTGAAACTCTGTCCGTTCATGTCGAAACTGTATTCGGCAACGAGTTGTTTCGCCGAGAAGGAGGTGATTTTCCACACGACGACGCGCTCCTCGTCGCCGATGTCGCTGCTGACGATACGTATCATGGCACGGGTAGCCTGATAGGTGCCATGCAGGGCATCGCCGTCTGCGATGTACACCAAGTCGCACGTACCGTCCTCACG
>JAFSXQ010000267.1 GCA_017444005.1 Bacteroidaceae bacterium
ACGACGGCGACATCCCCGACCTGGCCCGGCTCGTAATGGAGATGGACCACTGGGAATTCAACTCCGACAAGGGCCGCCATCGTGACATCTACTACGCCTACGTCGTCACCCACTATTATGCCGACGAGGCCGAGTTCAAGGCCCGCAGCAAGGAACTGAATCATGGCCACCCGTACAGCAACATGACGCTCGAAGAACTGCAAGCCTACGAGCGCCAACACAACATCCCCGCCCTCAGTGCCTCGCAACTCACGGCCATCCAGACGTTAAAGAAGCATTACTAATAAAAGTGGTCGCACATTTACCGCCCATCGCTCTATTTACACAGGTGATGAAACAGCCGAGCCGACAGAGGTGAACAAGAGCGGCACCTACACCGTCGATGGTAAGAGCAAGGCCATAGAGGCCACCGACAGCGACGGCAACAAGTTCTTCCGTCTGTCGAACATCGAGTTCGGAACAGGAAGTATGACATGTACCCTCTTCTTCTACGACTTGAACAGAACCTGCGAAGTGATGTTCGCGCGTTCATATTAGCATCTGATAAAACATACCCAAAATATGAAAAAGAAACTGATTTGGATGTGCGCCGCCATCCTGACAGTCTGCGGCGCAATCGTGATGACATCGTGCAGCAACGACGATGACGAGAACCAACTGAACAAGTGGCCTGCGGGGCAGTGGATTTACGAAGGCCAGTGGCTCGACTACAAGAACATCGATGCCGTGGCGCTCAGCGTGTCCACCTATTCCGACGGCAGCGAGAAGGGCATCGACATCTACGTCCGCTCCGTGGCCGACGGCCTGTGGTACTTGTATCCATCGACCGACACCTATCTCATCGATGGCACCACCGGCACCGTGCGCTTCGGCGGAAAGAAGTTCACCTATAAACTGACCGACACGACGCTCACCCTGACCATCGACGGCAAGCAGTACCCCTTCCGTCGCACCAGCGGCATCAAGCCCGACGTCAACGACTTCCCGCCCGCACTGCCTTAATCCTGTTGACGGTGGCAACGGCATCAACGATGGCGTGAGTGGCTACCACTTAATAATACTGAAAAAAATCTCCCGAACCGCATTGTTTCGGGAAATTTTTCGTAAATTTGCAGCCAATAATGAGATTATTAATAACAGAATAAAAAGGAAACGGTTAATATGGACTACAGGAGTATTGACATCAGCAGTTGGATTCAAGAGGGCGAAGGGGGCAACGGAAAGACCTATTCGCATCCCGACAACCCCGGCGTGCTGCTGAAAGTGAACAAATTTGCCAACCTCAACGACGAGGCCGCCATGAAGCGCGAAGTGGAAATGGCCCAGCATGTGCTGGCTCTGGGACTCACCACTCCGAAGATGTATGAGATAGTGCGCGTGGGCGATTGCTTCGGCATGACCTTCGAACGTATTCAGGGCAAGAAGTCGCTGGCACGTATCTGCGCCGACGAGCCCTCGCGTATCGGAGAAATAGCCTCGCTGCTGGCCGCCGAAGGCAAGCAACTGCACGCCACACCCTGCGACATTGCCTTCTTCCCTAGTCGCAAGGAACTGACACTGAAGGCAATTGACACCGTCACTTTCGTCGATGAGACCGACAAGCAGAAGATGAGAGACTTCGTAGAGGAACTGGCCGACGAGACAACCTGCGTACACGGCGACTTCCAGATGGGCAACCTCATCGTCTCGGGCGAAGGAAAACCCTGTTGGATTGACCTGGGATGGTTCAACCACGGCACACCACTGTTCGACCTTGGCCACCTGTATCTGCTCTGCAACGTCTATTCACAGTTTCAGGCCCTGCGCGACATTACCCACATGACTCAGGAGCAGTTGCTGGCTTTCTGGGATGCCTTTGCCACAGCCTATTCAGGCAGTGCCGAACATGCCGACTTCGATGCCCGCGTAGCCAGGTTTGCTCCACTCGACGTGTGTTACCTGTCCTATCACAACCCTCGCCCCGAGGCTAATCAGATGTTCGCCTACGTGGTACACGACTTTGTAGAGAAACTATACTAAGCCCGACGGACTATGGCAAACAAACCCTTAGACACAACATTGCTGGACCGCGCCATCGTGTTCGCGGTTCGCTCCCATGCCGGGACGGAGCGCCGCGGCAAGGGGTTTCCGTATATCGTCCACCCGATGGAGGCGGTGGAGATTGTGGCCACGATGACGCGCGACCAGGAACTGCTGGCCGCCGCCGTGCTGCACGACACGGTGGAGGACACCG